>NZ_JBMQQZ010000104.1:0-20144 GCF_057362025.1 Bordetella sp.
CGAGCAGGGCGGCAGCGAGCAGAGTCTTTTTCATTTAAGAAATCTCCGTTGATTTGAGTGACAAGAGCAGCAATCCAGCACACCAGCCTGCCGCCCCCCTAACTCCGCGAAGGGAAGTTGACGCTATTGCATCAAAAATCCAGGGGACTGGCTATGGTCGTGCCGCAAAACCACGGCTTTGGGCCAAGGCTCTGTTGGGTTCATACAACATGGGGAAGCCGAGGGCGATGATGGCGTCCCCGTTTGCGGACCCCGCCGGAAAGAATATCGGGACGGTGCACGAGAGGCAACAGGGCCGTTTCGGCCGGAACGGCAGGAACCAAAAGTCCCGTTTCGGCACCTTCCGACCGCCCGGCCCCAGAAAATTCCCCTTGTATGGCCGGTCAGCGGCCGGCGGCATAGGCCTGCATCAGGCGCGGCGTCGCCGCGGCGTGCAGGATCCCGTCCTCGTCCAGCGAGGCGGCGGTCAGGCGGCCCACCGACCAGGCGGGCACTTCCTCGATCCGGTGCCCGCGCGCACGCAGCGCCTCGATGGTCTCGGTGCCGAACGACGCCTCCACTGCCAGGTGGCCGGGTTTGCGGTCCCGTGGGTAGAAAGAGCTCGGGAAATGCATGGTGTGCGACATCGGCAGGTCGATGGCTTCCTGCAGATTCAGCCCGTGATGGACGTGGCGCAGGAACAATTGCAATTGCCACTGCTCCTGCTGGTCGCCGCCTGGCGTGCCGAACACCATATACGGTCGGCCGTCGCGCAGGGCCAGGGAGGGGGTCAGGGTCGTGCGCGGCCGCTTGCGGGGTGCCAGCGAGCCCGGCAGGCCCGGCTCCAGCCAGAACATCTGGGCCCGGGTGGTCAGGCCGAAGCCGAGTTCCGGAATCACGGGCGAGGCCTGGAACCAGCCCCCGGAGGGCGTGGCCGAGACCATATTGCCCCAGCGGTCGATCACGTCGACATGGGTGGTATCGCCGCGCCTGACCGGCGCGGAGGCGCGCATATCCGCCATGGTGGGCTCATTGGTGGCCGCACCGGCCTGCGCGATGCGCGACAGCCGGCGCAGGACATCCATCATGCGGGCGTGCTGGTCCTCGTAGCCGGGCAGCACGCCCGGACGCAATTCGTGCGAGGCGCGATCGCCGATCAGGGCGCGCCGCGGGGCGTTGTAGTCCTCGGACAGCAAATCCGCCAAGGGAACATCGACGAAGGTCGGATCGCCGTAATAGACCTCGCGATCGGCGAACGCCAGCTTCATCGCTTCAGTCAGGCAATGGACGAACTCCGGGCTGGACGGGCCCATGGCGCCCAGGTCCGCGCCCTTGAGCAAAGCCAGCGTTTGCAGGAAGACGGGCCCCTGGCTCCAGGCGTCGGCCTTGGCGACGGTGTAGTTTTCGTAGTCGTAGGTCCGGGGCGCCTCGTAGGTCGCCGACCATGCCGCGAGGTCGTCGCCCGTGATGACGCCGCTGTGCGGCGTGCCGCTTTCGTCCATGACCGGCTGGCGCGCGAAACGGTCTATCGCCTCGGCGACGAAGCCGCGATAGAAGGCGTCGCGCGCGGCTTCGATTTGCCGCTCGCGGTCGGCGCCGGCGGCTTCGGCTTCGCGCAGCACCCGCTGCCAGGTCCGCGCCAGGCTCGGATTGCGGAACAGCTTGCGGGCCTGGGGCACGCTGCCATTCGGTACGTAGATCTGCGCCGTGGTGGGCCAGTTCTTTTCGAAGAAGTCCTTCAGGCCGGCGATGGTGTTGGAAATGCGCGGCATCAGCGCATGCCCATTTTCCGCGTAGTGGATGGCGGGCTCCAGGACATCGCGCAAGCGCATACTGCCGTGGTCGCGCAGGAGCAGCATCCAGGCGTCGAAGGAGCCGGGGACGACCGCGGGCAGCAGCCCATTGCCGGGAATCAGGTCCAGTCCCTCGGCGCGGAAGCGGTCCAGGGTCGCGGCGGCGGGCGTGGTGCCCTGTCCGCAAAGCACGTCCACCCTGCCCCGGGCCGCGGAATGAAAGACGATGGGAACCTCGCCGGCCGGCCCGACCAGATGGGGTTCCACGACCTGCAGGACGAAGCCCGTGGCGACACAGGCATCGAAGGCATTGCCGCCGCGCTCCAGCATGGCCATGCCGGCGGCGGTCGCCAGCCAGTGCGTCGAGGTGACGACGCCGAAAGTGCCCAGGATCTCCGGGCGGGTGGTGAACATCATGTCGGTCTCCCGGCCGCCCCGCGCAAAACCGCGCCGCGGCCGTACACGTTATGGGGCGGCGGGATGCCGGGACGCTTACTTGGCGGCCATCGTCACGCCCTTCAGGCGGATCAGGCCGTCCGGGTAAGGCACGAAGCCATGGATCTTCTTCTGCACGCCGAAGGTCCACGGCAGGTAGAACAGGTAGATGATGGGATCTTCGGCGTGCATGATGTCCATCACCTTGCCGTACAACACTTTGCGCTTGCCTTCGTCCGACTCCGCGCGAGCCTCGTTGAGCAGCTTGTCGGCTTCGGCGTTGCTGAACTTGCCATCGTTCAGGCTGCCCTTGGTCGCCATGTACTGATAGATATTGCCGCTGGGATCGACACGGCCGGACCATCCGCTCTGCCCGGCCTCGAAGTCCCCGCGCGCCAGCGCCGACTGCAGCGCGGCGAATTCCACCGGACGCAGCGAGATATCGAAACCGGCTTCGGCGCCCATGGCCTGGATCAGTTCGTACACCTGTTGCATGGTGGTGTTGTTGCCGAAGGTGATTTCCAGTTTCACACGATCGAAACCGGCTTCCTTGAGCAGCGCCTTGGCTTTCTTGGGATCGCGGCCGCTGCGCTCCAGGCGCTTGTCATAGGCGAAGCTGGCCGGCGGGAAAGGCTGGTACGCCGGCCGGAACATGCCCTCGCCCACCACCTGGTTGATGGCATCGCGGTCGATGGCAAGGTCCAGCGCCTCGCGCACCCGCTTATCCTTGGCGAAGGGATTGTTCGCGCGCGCGCCATTGGCCAGGTTGAAGGAAAACGATTGATAGCCCAGGCCCGTTACCGGTGCCAGGCGCAGGTTGGGATCGTCCTTCACCGCCTTGGCATCGGAGGGCGCCACGCGCTCGATGATATTGAGATCGCCGGCGCGCAGGTTGTTCACGCGCACCGTGGCATCCGGGATGGGGGTAAAGATGACGCGGTCGAAGTGATAGTCGGCGGCGTCCCAGTACTGGGGGAATTTTTCCAGGACGATGCGATCGTTTTGCACGCGTTCCTTGAATTTGTAGGGGCCCGAGCATACCGGCTTGCTGCCGGGGTCCTTGTCGAAGGATGCAGGGGAAATCATCATCCCGGCACGATCCGACAACTGCGATAGCAGCGAGGCGTCGGGTTCGTTCAGGTGCAGCACGACGGTTTGGGCATCGGGTGCCTCCACGCTGGCCAGCGTGACCAGTTCGCTCTTGCGGTTGCTGTCCGGCAAGGTGCGCGCCCGATCCAGGTTGGCCTTGACCGAGGCGGCGTCGATGGGCGTGCCGTCATGATAGACGGCGCCCTTGCGCAGCTTCATCGTCAAGGTCTTGCCGTCGGCGCTGGTCGACCAGGACACGGCCAATTGCGGGACGATCTTCAGGTCGGGAGTGATGTCGACGAGCTTGTCGCAGAGCGACGCGAAAACGATGCGGCCGACGAAGGTTCGCGCGCGCGCCGGATCGAGCACGTCGGGGTCATCCTGCAGGCCGATACGCAGGGTGGATTGCGCCATTGCCGCGCTGCTGGCCAACAGGCCGGCCAGCGTCATGGCCAGGCAGAGTTTTCGCATGAGACTTCTCCAGATTGCGATCCGGCCGCGCGCCGACCGCCGAATGCGGGTCGCCGGCAGGACAAAGCGGGCATTGTATCCAAGCTTGATATATCAACGCGCCCTGTTACATCCCTGCGTCGCGCGGCGGCCCGAGGCCGTCGGAAAAACTGAATACCCCCTTGGCGACCAGCTCGGCGCACTCCGCCTTGACGATGTCGGTGAACCGGGCGATGCCGGGACTGGTCCGGCCGTCCCGGCGCACCGCCAGCATCAACAGGCGGTTCAACTGTACGCCCGTGACTTCGGACAACGCTACCGTCCGTGCCTCGCGCTGACGCTTGAACACCGACACCGGCATGACGGTGGCCCAGCGCCCTTGCATGACCAGTTCGCTTATCGACTCCACCGAGTCGATCTCGGCGTAGATATTCAACCGTGCGCCGACGACGCTGAGCTGCCGCTCGATAATGCTGCGATGGAAACGCGTCATCAGCAGCGGAATGTCCGGCAGCGCCGACACCGGCACGGTGGCGGGAATGCGCCGGGGCGCCGCCGTGACCAGGGCGAAAGGTTCGCTGTAAAGATGGTGCAAGGCGAAATCGCCCGATCCTTCGGGGTTGGTGAGGAAGGCGACGTCGACCAGCCCGCGCGCCAGCCAGTCCGACAGAACCGGTGTGAAGGATTCGCGCAGCGCGATGCGAAAGCCGCCCAGCGCGTTGTCGCACCGCTCGAACAAGCCAGGCAGCAATACCCTGCCCAGGGTCGGCGACGCACCCACGGTGATGGTCGATTGCCCCATCTGCGCGCGGCTCGTCAACTGCGTCTTGACCTGCTCGGCCTCGGCCAGGATGCGGCGGGCCGCCTCGCACAAGGCGGCACCCTCGTGCGTCAGCTGCGCGCCGCGCGCGCTGCGGCGCAGCAGAGGCACGCCCAGCTCGCTTTCCAGCTCCCTGACATGCCGGCTGAGCGCGGGCTGGGCGATACGGACCAGGGCGGCGGCCGCGGTGAAGCTGCCGGTGTCGGCGATGGCGACGAAATAACGGAGTGCTTTCAGGTTCATGCGGCGATCGCGTCAGGATGGAGGGCCGGCGTCTTGATGGCGCAGTCTAGAACGAATCGTTATGGCCTGGTAAGAAAACGGCATTGGCTTCCCAGTGACCTGCTTCCTATACTTTGAGCTCCTCAGTTCAAAGTGATATGGCAGGCCCCTGAGCCTGTAACATTCGATGCCCCAAGACACCGCCACTGGCGCCCGTGCGCCGACCCAGCCCCGCGTCTCCGCCGCCCGACTCCAGGATTTCATTGCCCGTGTGCTGGCCGCCGTCGGCATGCCTGAGGCCGATGCCCGTGTGGTGGGCGGCATCATGGCCGAGGCCGACGCGCGAGGCGCCGACGCGCACGGCATTTTCCGCCTGCCGCCTTACGTCAAGCGCATCCGGGCGGGTGGCATGAATATGCGCCCCGACATCCAGATCGTGTCCGAGCGCGCGGGCTCCGCCCTGCTGGACGGCGACAATGGCATCGGCCACCTGATCATGAAAAAGGCCGCCGACCTGGCCGTGCAGAAGGCGCGCAATACCGGCGTGGCGTGGGTGGGCGCGCGCATGAGCAACCACGCCGGCCCGGCGGGCATCTATGCCCGCATGCCGCTGCGGCATGGGATGGTGGGTATTTATATGGCGGTGGGCAGCGCCAACCATATGCCGCCCTGGGGCGGCACGGAGATGCTGCTGTCGACCAACCCCATCGCCATCGCGGTCCCGGGCCGGAATCGACCGCCCATCGTGCTGGACATGGCCACCACGAACGCGGCGTACGGCAAGGTCAAGGCCAAGGCACAGCGAGGCGAGATGATGCCGGAAGGCTGGATGGTGGGACGCGACGGCAAACCGCTGCTGGATCCCAAGCGATCCGGCGAGGGATTCCTGCTGCCCATCGGCGGCGCGAAGGGCTATGGCCTGGCGATGATGTTCGGACTGCTTGCCGGTACGCTGAACGGGGCGGCCTTCGGCAGGGACGTGGTGGATTTCAACCAGGACTATGCGGCGACCACCAATACGGGCCACACTGTGATCGCGCTGGACGTGGAGGCATTCATGCCGCTGCGGCAGTTCGAGGAGCAGGTGGACGAGATCTGGGCGCAGATGAAGTCGTCGGAACTATTGCCCGGATGGGACGAAATCCGCCTGCCCGGGGAACAGTCGCACCGCACCTACGAAGAACGCATGGCCAACGGCGTTCCCATTCATGCGGAACTGCGCGCGGCGCTGGATACATTGGCACAGAGCCTGGGCGTGGCCCCGCTGGAGGCCTGACGCGGTACGCTGAACGGTGCGCGCGCGATGACCGCAGGCCCCGGGGGGCGCATCGAAGCATGCCCCGCCCGGGCCCGGTGCCGACGGTGGCGATGACGAAACACGGAGGCAGGAGGTGGACTCATGCAGCTTGCTCGCATCACTCTGGGCGGGATCGGCGTCATCCTCGCCGCGACGCTCGGCATCGCGGCCGGCCCGACAACGGCCATCGCCGAAACCAATGCCGGGCAGATAAAGCCACGCGGCGATAAGCCATTCGCCGCCACGCCGGTCGCCACTTTCGACGAGCCATGGGCCATCGGCTTCCTGCCGGACGGGCGCATGCTGGTTACGGAAAAGCCGGGGCGGATCTTCCTGGTCGATCCCCATGGACGGAAGACACCGGTGGCGGGCGCCCCCAAGGTCGCCTACGGTGGCCAGAACGGCCTGCTGGACATCGCGGCCGCGCCGGACTACCCGACCTCGCGCGCCGTCTATTTCACCTATATGGAACCCGGCGCGGGCGGCAGCAGCCTGGCGCTGGCGCGTGCCCGGCTGGAGGAAACCGGTGCCCGTGCCGCCTTGCGCGACGTGTCCGTCATATGGCGCCAGGCATACCAGGGCGCCGGCGGCCAGCCCGGCGGCATCATCGCTTTCGCTCCCGATGGCCGGCATCTGTTCCTGACGGTCGGCGACCGCATGCGCCCCGAAACTGCCCAGGATCCCGACCTTCCCCTGGGCAAGGTACTGCGCCTTAATCCGGACGGCAGCACACCCGCCGATAATCCGTGGGCCGCCCAAGGCGGCGTGCGCGCGCAGACCTGGACCACGGGCCATCGCAATCCTTACGGCCTGGCTTTCGCGCCGGACGGCCGCTTATGGATGGACGAAATGGGACCCAAGGGCGGCGACGAGCTGAATCTGATCCTCCGCGGGCGCAATTACGGCTGGCCCATCGTGTCGAACGGAGACAACTACAACGGCACGCCCATCCCGCGCCATGCCACGCGACCCGAATTCGCACCGCCCGTGATCTATTGGACACCGGTCATCGCGCCGGCGGGGCTGGCCTTCTATAACGGCCCGATGTTCCCGCAATGGCAAGGGTCGGCCTTCATCGGCGGACTGCGCGCGCGGGCGCTGGCGCGCGTCGCCTTCGATGGCCGCGGCGGCGCGACGCAGGTCGACCTATGGGATATGGGACAGCGGATCCGCGATGTGGCGGTCGCCCCGGACGGCGCGTTATGGGTGATCGAGGACGCCTCCGACGGCCGCCTGCTGCGCCTGACGCCAAAAAAATAAAGGTCCAGGCCATGCCGTGGCGACCCCGGTCGACCAAAGGAGCGAGCCGATGAAAAGGAAGTGCAGGCACGCTTCACCATGCCTTATCGCCAGGGCGATATCCCGCGCAACATCCTGACCGCGCGGGTTTGCACGCTCGTCGAACCCGACATCCTGTCGGGCCGAAACCAGCGAGGAGCCGCCGCCCACCGCCTGCCGGCCAGCGTAAGATTCGAGGGACCAGCGCTCGTGTATTGAACCGATACAGGACGCGCTGGCAGCCGATCGCCAGGTATGGGGCTTGCAACAGCGGTCGCTTTTGATTGTTACTGTTACGCCGGCGCCGGCCGCGCCGGCTTTCCGCCATGCGTATAAGCGAGACATGCAAAGCTGCCCTGTGCGGCGTCGTCCTGTTCCTGTCCTTGCACGGTCCGGCGGTGGCGCAGCAGGGATCCGTCCCGCCCTCTGCTACCGCCACGGGTATCACGCCGGCGGAGGCCCGGCGCACCGCCGATATCCTGCGCAACGATGCCCGTCGCGCGGAACTGATCCGCACCCTCGACACCATCGCGGCCGCCGCGCCGGCCGGATCCGCCACGCCATCCCGGACCGCCCCGGCGACGGGATCGGCGCCCGCGGCAGCACCGGCGCCCCCCTCGGCAGGCGCGCCTGCCGCCCAGCCCGCCAGCGCCGAAGCCGACCAGCCGGCCACCATCGTGCCGCTGGAAAGCGACGGCCTGACGGCTCGCATGCTGCGCAGCCTGGACCACTGGATGGACAACTTCGCGGCGCAGGCAAGCGTGGTCGGCAGCGCGGCCAAGGAGTTCCCCGCCCTGCTCGCGCACTCGCGCGCGCTCACCACCGACGCGGGACAACGCCTGCTGGGCCTGCTCGGGCTGTCCTTGCTGGCCGCCTTCGCCGCGGGCCTGATCCTGGAGTGGGGGCTGCGTCGCGCGCTGCGCCGTCCACGAATCGCGCTCGAGGAACATGCCGACCGGCAGGCCAGGCAACCCATGGCCGGCAACGAGGCCGTCTATTCCGGCGCAGGCTTCGCCCCGCCGCCCGCGGGACCGGCGGCCCCTCTCGGGCCGGCGACGGCGGCAGCGGACGCGGCCCAGGCAAGGCTGGTACCGCCCGCCGAAGGCGTGGCCGTCATCCAGACACATCGCGACGGCGTGGATCATATCGAAACGGTGCCGGTGGGCAAGGATAACGCCGCCGGTTCGGTGGCATCGGCATCCGCGCCGCTCCCGGACGCAGCCGCGCACAACGAAACGCCCGTCCCATCGGGGCGGCGGGACTCGCGCCATCATTCCCGGACCCTGCGCAACATGCCTTATGCGATCGGCGCGCTGATGCTGGACCTGCTGCCGGTCGCGCTGTTCTTCGTCGCGGCCAACCTGGCGCTGCGCTACGCGGCCAGCGGCCATCCGCGCGTGCGGGAGGCTGTCGCGGGATTCATCGCGGCCTACGTGGCGCTGCGCATCGTGATGGCCGTCATGCGGCTGCTGGTCTCGCCTGCCGGACAAGGCCTGCGGCTATTGAGCATCGGACCCGCCACGGCGCACGTGCTGATCATGTGGATACGCTGGATTGCCGGACTGGCATTGTTCGGTGTTGCCATCGCGGACACGATACCTTTGCTGGGCACGGCGCCCGCTCTCAGCACGGCTTTCCTGAAGGCGGTGTCCCTGCTGGTGCACCTGAGCGCGGTCGTCCTGATCCTGCAACTGCGCCGGCCCGTGCGCCATGCGCTGCGCGCCGTGCCTGGTGCGGCCAGCCCCCTCGCGGTCGCCCGCAACTGGTTCGCCGAGGCATGGGCGGTCCTCGCCATCGTGCTGGTCATGGGCGTATGGGTGGTATGGGCCATGGGCGTGCAGAACGGCTTTCCCAAGCTGATCCACTTCGTGCTGATATCGGCGGCGGTCCTGGTCGTGGCCCGCCTGCTGGCGATCGTGATCCTGGGCAGCCTCGGGCGTCTGTTCTCGGCCGGCCGGGAAGGCGATCGCGGCGACGATGCCTATCCGCAGGCCGCCGTGCGTTTGTCGGAACGCTACTACCCCTGGACGCGCGGCCTGGTATCGGTGTTCCTCACCCTGTGCACCATCGTGGTCCTGTTCGAATCGTGGGGCGTCGATGCGCTGAGCTGGTTCGCCAGCGGTTCGCTGGGCCGCAGCCTGGCGTCCGCGGCATTGACCATCGTTGTTGCGATCGTCGTGGCCATCGTAATCTGGGAAGCGGCGCAATATGCGGTGGAGCGGCGCCTGGCGCGCTGGACGCGCCTTGGCGACAACATGCGGGCCGCCCGTCTGCGCACGCTGCTGCCCATGCTGCGCACCGCGCTGTTCATCGTGGTGGCCCTTATCGTGGGGCTGACGGCGCTGAACCAGATCGGCATCAATACCACCCCGCTCCTGGCCGGCGCCAGCATCGTCGGCGTGGCGCTGGGCTTCGGCTCGCAGAAGCTGGTGCAGGACTTCATCACCGGCATCTTCCTGCTGATGGAGAACGCCATGCGCGTGGGCGACTGGGTGACGGTGGCGGGCGTCTCCGGCAGTGTCGAATACCTGTCCATACGAACGGTGCGCCTGCGCGGCGGGGATGGCGCGCTGTACATCGTTCCTTTCAGCTCGGTTTCCACCGTCAGCAACAGCAATCGCGGAATCGGCAATGCGGCCGTGCGCATCAGCGTTGCCTACGATACCGACATCGACATGGTGGTGAGGGAACTGAAGGAGATCGGTGCCTCGCTGCGCCAGGACGCGAACTTCAAGGACCAGATCCTGAACGACATCGAGGTGTGGGGCGTGGATTCGGTCGACGGATCCATGGTCACCCTGGTCGGCCAGATGCGCTGCAGCGACAAGGGACGCTGGGGCGTGCAGCGCGAAATCAACCGGCGCATCCTGGAACGCTTCCGCGAGCTGGGCATCGAAATCGCCAACCCGCGCGCCAGCCTGTTGCTGCCCACGGACACCTCGCCGCTGGCGGTCCCTACGGGCGCGCACGCGGCTGCGCCACAGGGCGGCGCGCGACAGGGCGATGGCGCGGGGAAAGGCCATCGCCCATGAAGGCGAACGGCGCGCGGCCGCCAGGCACGCTTTCGTGGCCCGGCGCGCGCTATTCGGGGATGAACGCGCCGGCCGCGCGATCCAGGGGGTCGGCGCTGGCCGCCAGCCCGGATATCACGCCGGCACGGTCCTCCGCGCCGCGGTTCTGGCTCATTTTGCGCTTGGCATCGATGCGGGCGATGGGCAGCCTTACCCCGACTATGCCCCGCAGCATGGACGAGACGTAATCGGCCGGCGCATCGGATACGGCCCATGGCGCGTCCCGTCCCGCTTCATGGCGTTCGGTCAGCCCCGAAACCACTCGCAAAAGGCGGGCGGCATCGTCGAAAAACTCCACCGGCCCATACGCATGGACGGCCACGTAGTTCCATGTCGGCACCACCTTGCCGTCGCGCTGCTTGGTGGCGTACCACGAGGGCGAGACATAGGCATCGGGCCCCATGAAGATGGCCAGGGCATCTCCGGAGACGGGCGTGCGCCAATGCGGGTTGGCCCGCGCGATGTGCCCGTACAGCACACCGTGTTCGCCCTCATCGGCCTCCAGCAACATGGGAAGCGGCGTGGCGAGCAAGCCATCCGGGCCGGAAGTCACCAGTTGCACCAGCCGCGCTTCCCGCATGATGCGATGGATGGCGGACCGGTCTTTTTCAAGGAAGGCGGGCGGCACGTACATGAATTTCTCCAGGGGATGCGCCATTATGGAGCACTCCTGCCCGGCTCCGGGCCGGTCCTGCCCCAATGCAAACCCTGGGATCGCGCCTAGTGGTCGGTGCCCAGCACACGGTCAACCATATCGACGATGGTGCAGAGGTCGAAGGGCTTGGCGATGAAAGCCGAATAGCGCGGGCAGGCGTCGACGACCGATTCCTCGGGCAGGCCGCTCATGACGATGACGGGCACTTCTTCCAGATAGGCGTTATCGCGCATGGCGGTCAGTAGCGAGGCGCCGCCCATCCCTGGCATCATGACGTCGGATACGACCAGGTCCGGCTGGACTTCCAGCATGCGCGTCAGCGCCGTCAGGCCGTCGCTCTCCACGTATACCGTATGGCCGGCGCCGCTGAGCACCTCGCGCACCACTCTTGCCAGGGTGGCCTCATCGTCCACCACCATGATTTTTGCCATCTTTGCTCCGCCGCGCCGACATGCGCGTCCGCTGTACCGAAGGAATACGTACGCAAGCCATGTGCCCGCCGCGGCGCCCCCCTGTTTATCCGCCTGTTGCCGGCCGCCGCGACGCGTAAGATACGCCATGAGCTTATGCCGCCGCCGGCCTTCCCGCTCTATCTTTTCCTTTCCTTACATCGCGGCGCCAAGCTCGCAGCCCACATGACATATCGCATCCTGGCCGACGCCGTTCTGATCGCGCATGGGCTTTTCGTCGCCTGGGTGGTGTTCGGCGGGCTGGCCGCTTTCTGGCGCGGATGGCTGGCCTGGCTGCATCTGCCCGCGCTGGCCTGGGGCGCGACCGTGGCGGGGATGGGGTGGATCTGCCCTCTTACCCCGCTGGAAAACACCCTGCGGCTCCAGGCCGGGCAAGCCCCCTACGCCGGCGATTTCATCCACCACTACCTGACCGCGCTGATCTATCCGCCGGCGCTGACGCGCGGCACGCAGGCATTGCTGGCGGCCTTGCTGCTGGGGGGCAACGCGATCGTATATACGCTGCTGTTCCGCCGTCGGCGGCACGGCAAGCGCTAAACGACTAAAATCCCGCCCCATGTTTTCCGCCACCCGGATCCCTCGCGCCGCCCGGGGCACACGCATGCTGCTGTGCCTCTTGCTGCTCGCCATCAGCTTGCGCGCAATGATCCCCGTGGGGTACATGCCGGACACCGCCGCGCTGCGGCATGGCGTCGTCCGCATCGGGCTATGCACATCGACCGGCATGGTCTCCATCGTACAGATGCTGGGCCAGGCCGAAACCGGGCATGGCCCTATGTCCCACATCGGCGGGGATCATGGCGGCCATGATCATCCGGACCAGAACCATGCGGCCGGCGCCGAATGCCCGTTCTGGGCGGCAGCCCACCTGGCAGTGGACCTGCCGCCCCTTGCCATCGTGCCTCTGCTGGCCGCCATCCGCGACCAGGTCGTCCGCTTTATTCCACCGGCCGCGCTGCCCGCACTGCCGCCCGCCGGGCCGCCACTGGGTCCCCGCGCACCGCCTTCCACCTGACGCTCGAACGTTTCATTTCGCGGCCACGCGACGCGCGAGGCCGCTCGTCCGTTCACAAGACAAGGTGGATCCATCATGTCCAAGGCATATCATCGCCCGGCATCCGCGCCGGGCGATATGGCGCGGCCGTCCGGCGGCGCCGCATTGATCGCGCTTATCACGCGCCTGCACTTCTATGTCGGCCTCTTCGTGGGGCCGTTCATCCTCGTCGCCGCCGTCACGGGCACGCTGTTCGTGCTTACCCCTCAAATCGAGAACCGCCTGTACGCGGATCAGTTGTACAGCGATGCGACGGGGCCCGCGCACACCCTTACCGAGCAGATCGCCGCCGCGCGCGCCGCCGTCGGACCCGCGCCCAGGCTATTCGCGGTCCGTCCCGCGCCGCGCCCCGGCACGACCACGCGCGTCCTTTTCAGCGAGCCGGGGCTGCAAAGCTCCGAACATCGCGGCATCTTCGTCGACCCGGTAACACTGGCCGTCAAGGGCGACCTGAACGTGTACGGTACCAGCGGCACCCTGCCCCTGCGGACGACGCTCGATACGATGCACCGCAACCTGCTGCTCGGCGACCTGGGCCGCAACTACAGCGAACTGGCGGCATCGTGGCTGTGGTTCGCCGCCCTGGGCGGCATCATCCTGTGGGCATACGGCCGGCGCCGCGGCGCGCAGTCGGCCTCCGCGCCGTCCAACGGCAGGCTGCGCCTGCGGCGCGTCCATAGCTTGATCGGGCTATGGATCGCCATCGGCCTGTTCTTCTTGTCGGCTACCGGCTTGACGTGGTCGCGCTGGGCGGGCGGGAACATCAACGTGGCACGCCAGTATCTGAGCTGGGTCACTCCGTCCTTATCGACCAGCCTGAAGCCGGGCGGCGCCATGCAAGGCGGCGATGGCGGCGAGCATGCCAAACACATGGGACATATGGCGCATATGGCCCACATGGAAGGCATGGACGCCATGGCCGGGGCGGCGCCGCCGGCGGATGCCTACGCGCGCCAGTTCGACCGCATCCTGGCCACGGCGCGCGCCGCCGGCATCGACGCCAGCGAAGTCGAAGTCCGGCCGCCGCGCCAGCCCGACCAAGCCTGGACGGTCCGCGAAGTCGATCGTTCCTGGCCCACACAGGTCGACGCCGTCGCCATCGACGGCCGCGATTTCTCCATCGTCAGCCGCGCCGACTTCGCCACATTCCCCTTGGTGGCCAAGCTGATCCGCTGGGGCATCGACACGCACATGGGCATCTTGTTCGGCTGGCCCAATCAGTTGCTGATGGCGAGCTTCGGCATCGCCTTGAGCAGCATGATCGTGCTGGGCTACATGATGTGGTGGCGCCGCCGCCCCGCGCCCGGCTCACCCGGCCTGACGGTCACCCACGCCTGGAAGCGGCTGTCCGCCATGCAGCGCGGCATCGCGCTTTTGTTCGCCGCCGCGCTGGGATACGGCCTGCCGTTGATGGGCCTCAGCCTGCTGGCCTTCATGGTGGTCGACGTCGTGCGCTGGCGGATGGCCGCGCGGCCCGGCGCAGGAAGCTACACGCGGCGGCCGGTCTAGCCGGCGCCACATCCCCGCCTGCGCGGTTGGGCCGGCGGCCGTCGTCACGCTCCGTGATGCCGATACGGCTCGCGGGGCATTTGCCGCGCCTGTCTTTCGACTTCTTTGAGGACGTCGACGAAGGCCCGCAATCCCACGGGAACCAGGCGGTGGCTGGGGTAATACAGGTAATGTCCTTCGAACGGCGGGGTCCAGTCGTCCAGTATCGTGGCCAGCTTGCCGCCATCGATGGCCGGCCGGGCCGTGTCCTCCCAGACGAAGGCGACACCCAGGCCCCTGATCGCCGCCTCGATCATCAGGTCCATGCTGTCCAGCGTGATGGGGCCAGTGGCATCGAACTTCAATTCCTGCCCGCGATGCTTGAACTCCCAGCGGTACATTTTTCCGCTGGGCAGGCGGAACCGCACGCAGGGATGCCGCGCCAGTTCGTCGGGCGTGCGCGGCGTGCCGGCGCGCGCGAGATAAGCGGGCGACGCCACGCATACCAGCCGGCCATCGCCGCCGAAGGGGACCGCCACCATATTCTTCGGCAGCGACTCGCCCAGCCGCACGCCGGCGTCGAAGCCCTCCGCGACGATGTCCACCAGCCGGCCCTCCACGACCAGGTCGACATGGACGCCCGGATAGCGCTCCAGAAACGTCGGTATGAAGCGATCCATCAATAGGCGCGCGGCGGGCTCCGCGGCATTGATCCGCACGCTGCCGGTCGGACGTTCGCTCAAGCCTCCCACATCCATCAAGGCTCGGTCCAGCTCGTTCAGGATGGGCGCGACGTTGCCGAAGAAGCGCGCGCCGGCTTCGGTGGGCGCCACGCTGCGCGTGGTGCGATGAAACAGGCGCAGGCCCAGGCGCTGTTCGAGCGCCCGCATCATATGGCTTAGCGTCGAAGCCGACATGCCCAGCTCATCGGCTGCGGCGCGAAAACTGGCGTGGCGCACGATGGCGGCGAAGGCGGAAAGTTCGGTCAGGCTGGGACGTGGATTCATGGGATTTCACCAGTAGGCCATGCCAATTCTATGGCATAGACCCAACAATCCCCCGTCCCTATACTGCTTGGCAACCGTGCCGCCCCCACCGGAGCCCGCGCTCCGCGGCCGTCCGTATCATCGAGAGGAACCCCATGCAGACCAAGGCTTTCGGCGCCCAATCCCCCACGACCGCGCTCGCCCCGCTGACCATCGACCGGCGCGAGCCCGGCCCCAATGATGTCGCCATCCAGATCCTGTATTGCGGCGTGTGCCATTCCGACCTGCATACCGTCCGCGGCGAATGGCCGGGCATCCGCTATCCGTCCGTGCCGGGACACGAGATCGTCGGGCGCATCAGCGCCGTCGGCAAGGACGTATCCCGGTTCAAGCTGGGGGATATCGTCGGCGTGGGCTGCATGGTGGACAGCTGCCGCACCTGCCCCTCGTGCCGGGAAGGCCTGGAACAGTATTGCGAAGGCCCGCACGGCTTCCAGGGCACCTACAACGGCTGGCTGGACGGCAGCGGCGAAAACACCTACGGCGGCTATTCCGCCGATGTCGTCGTCGACGAATACTTCGTCCTGAATATCCGCCATGCCGAATCCGACCTGGCCGCCGTCGCTCCCCTGCTGTGCGCCGGTATCACCACCTGGTCGCCGCTGCGGCACTGGAAAACCGGCCCCGGCAAGAAAGTCGGCGTCGTCGGCATCGGCGGCCTCGGGCATATGGGTATCAAGCTGGCGCATGCGCTGGGTGCGTACGTCGTCGCCTTTACCACCTCGCCCTCCAAGGTCGAGGAAGCGCGCAAGCTGGGCGCCGACGAAGTGGTGGTCTCCCGCGATGCGGATGCGATGGGCAGGCACGCGCGCAGCTTCGACTTCATTCTGAATACCGTCGCGATGTCGCACGACCTGGACGCCTTCACCGCGCTGCTCAAGCGCGACGGCGCCATGACCCTGGTCGGCGTGCCGGCCACGGCGCACCCATCGCCCAACGTCGGCAACCTGATCATGAACCGCCGCTCGATCGCCGGCTCGCTGATCGGCGGCATTCCCGAAACCCAGGAAATGCTGGACTTCTGCGCGGAACACGGCATTACCGCGGATATCGAGACGATCGATATGCAGGATATCGAGACCGCCTACGCCCGCATGCTGAAGAGCGACGTGAAGTACCGCTTCGTGATCGACATGGCCACCCTCTGACGGTGCGGGCATGGGAAGGCCGCGTCCTTACAATAGTCGCCTCGACACGGAAAAAACGAGGAACGGGCATGGACGCGGAATTCTGGCTGGAGCGGTGGCGCGAAGGGCGCACGCATTTTCATCAAACGCGCATCACGCCGCCGCTGGAACGCTTCTGGCCGACGCTGCAACTCGCCGCCGGCAGCCGCGTCCTCGTCCCCTTGTGCGGTAAGTCCCTGGACATGCTGTGGCTGGCCGCGCGCGACCTGCGCGTGTTGGGCATCGAATTGTCGCCGCTGGCCGTCGAACAATTCTTCGATGAGAACGGCCTGGCGCCGCAAGTGCGCCGCTCCGCGATGGGCGACCACTATGTCGCCGGCAACATCGAAATCATCCGCGGCGACATATTCGACGTCGATGCCGATACGCTGCGCGGCTGCGCCGGCGTCTTCGACCGCGCGGCCCTGGTCGCGCTGCCCGCGGATATGCGCGGTCCTTACGTGCGTCATGTATATGGCCAACTTCCCGATCGGTACCAGGGCCTGCTCGTGACCCTGGACTATCCGCAACAGGAAATGGATGGACCGCCCTTCTCCGTGGACGACGAAGAGGTGCAAGCCCTGTACGCCGGCCACTCCACCGCGGAACTGATCTACCGCCGCGACATCCTCGACCTGGAACCCAAGTTCCAGAAGGCTGGCGTCAGCAGGCTGGATGCGCTGGCATACCGCCTGCGCCGGCGCGACTGACACCGGCACGCGATGGCCGCGCGGCAGTCCGGACGTCCCGATACACCGCTAACCCCGATCGCCCGAGTTGCGCTACTCTGTCCTGAGCCCGCCGATAACTGACCACAGTCTGACAGCGGGCACGCAGGCAACGATAAGGAGGGAATACGCATGGCGGCTTCCAACGACGAACCGGTGGTCCTGGTATTGATGGGCGTATCCGGCTGCGGCAAGACCACCGTCGCGGCCATTCTTTCCGGACGGCTGGACTGGCCCTTCGAAGAAGGCGACGCCCTGCACCCCCAATCGAACATCGACAAGATGCACGCCGGCCAGCCGCTGACCGACGCGGATCGCGCGCCCTGGCTGGAAAAAGTCGCGCAATGGGTCGAGGAATGCCTGGATAAGGGAGAAAACGGGCTGATCACCTGCTCCGCGCTGAAGCTCTCGTATCGGGACATCATCAACCGCCGCGGCGGCGGCGTGCAATTCGTCTACCTGGCCGGATCCAAGGCCACCATCGCCGCGCGCCTGGCGGCGCGCCATGGCCATTTCATGCCGCCTTCGCTGCTCGACAGCCAGTTCGACGCGCTACAGGAGCCCACGGCCGACGAACCCGCCATCCGCGTGGACATCGGCCCCGCGCCATCGGCAATCGCCAATACCATCATTCAAACGCTAGGCCTGAACGCGAAAACCGGAAAGAAGGAAAACCAATGAATCCCTCCGCTGCGTTGACGTCGCACGATACCCAGGTATTGATCGTCGCGGCCATCGGCATCGTCCTGCTGGTGGTACTGATCGTCTGGCTGAAGCTGCACGCCTTCATCGCGCTGACCATCGGCGCGCTGTTCGTCGGCGTCGGCTCCGGCA
Organism: Bordetella sp.; assembly: GCF_057362025.1. Classification (NCBI taxonomy): domain Bacteria; kingdom Pseudomonadati; phylum Pseudomonadota; class Betaproteobacteria; order Burkholderiales; family Alcaligenaceae; genus Bordetella; species Bordetella sp. The sequence goes on from NZ_JBMQQZ010000104.1 coordinate 17,876, forward strand.
TTCCGCTGGAGAAAGTGACCAGCTCGTACGAGGCCGGCGTGGGCGGCGTGCTGGGCTATGTGGGTGTCCTTATCGCGCTGGGTGCCATGCTGGGCAAGCTGCTGGCCGACTCGGGCGGCGCGGATCAGGTCGTGGACCGCATCCTGCGCGGCCGCCCCGCCACCTTGCCGTGGAAGATGGCCCTGGTTGCCAGCATCATCGGCATCCCCATGTTCTTCGAAATCGGCCTGGTGCTGCTGATCCCGGTCGTCATGCTGGCCGTGCACAAATCGCGGGGCCCGGCCATGCGCCTGGGCATTCCGGCCCTGGCCGGGCTTTCGGTGCTGCACGGGTTCATTCCGCCGCACCCCGGGCCGCTGGCGGCCATCGCGATCCTGCACGCGGACGTCGGCCTGACGCTGGCCATCGGCCTGCTGATCGCCATCCCCACCGTCGCCGCCGGCGGCCCGCTGTTCGCCTTGCTGGCCTCCCGCATGGTGCCCATCGGCGCAGCGGGCGCCGGCCTGGCGGTGACCGGCCCGGACCGGCAGGCCCAAGGCCCCACCGACGACGCCGACGCCCCGGCGACGCGCAGCCCGTCGTTCGCCGTGACCCTCATCACGCTGCTCTCTCCCATCGTCCTGATGCTGGTCAAGGCGGGCGCGGATATCTGGATGGACAAGGCCGATCCGGTGCGCCACGTCCTGGACTTCATCGGCGACCCGGTCTTCGCGCTGCTGGTGGCCGTCCTGCTCGCCATGGTCACCTTCGGCACCTCGGTCGGCTTCAATATCTCGGTGCTGGGCAAGAAGATCGCCGCCAGCCTGTTGCCGGTGGTCGGCGTGATGCTGATCGTCGGCGCGGGCGGCGGCTTCAAGCAGGCCCTGGTGGACGGCGGCACCGGCGCGGCCATCGCCAAGATCGCGCTGGCCACCGGCCTGTCGACGCTGGTGCTGGGCTGGATCGTTGCGGTGCTGATCCGCCTGGCGACCGGCTCGGCCACGGTGGCCACGGTCACCGCCGCGGGTATCGTCGCGCCGCTGGCCACCCACCTTCCGGCCAATCAGCTATCCCTGGTCGTGCTGTCCATCGGCGCCGGGTCGCTGTTTTTCTCTCACGTCAACGACGCCGGCTTCTGGCTGGTCAAGGAATACTTCGGCCTGACCGTGGGCGAGACCATCAAGACCTGGTCCCTGATGGAAACGATATTGGCGGTGATGGGGCTGATCCTGACCTACGGGCTCTCGCTGGTGATGTGAAGGCGAACGCCGCCACACGGATATAGGACTCAGGTTTCCCGGACGAAGGCCGCCAGTTCCCGGTTGAAACGTTCCGGGTACTCCTGGAAAGGAGAATGCCCGCACTCCTCGTACCAGGATATGCGTGCATGGGGAATGGCTTGCGCGGTCATGCGCGCGGCTTCCGGCAACACGATCGTGTCGCGCGTCCCCTGGGTGACCAGCGTGGGCACCCGCACCTTGCGCAGCGCCGCGATGGTTTCCGCGGGGTCGGTGTGCCAGGCGGCGGCCGCGCGGCGCACGGCCATCGGCACGATCGCGTTGTAGCAGAGCGCCCGTTCGTACAGGGCACTGGCGGGCCGCAGGTGATAGCAGGCGTCCAGGAAGGCGATGGTGTGCTCCACCTCGCGCGCCAGGTCGCTGGCGATCTGCGGGGCGAAACAAAGATGGCATTGCGCCACACCATGAATCAGCAGGATTTCCTTGCCGTCGGGATTGCCCCATTCGTAGGCCGCGACCCTCACCCCGCCGGCACCGGCAACCATCAGGGGTGAAACGTCGGGCACAGCCCAGATCGGCTCGCGGTCGTGCGTATCCATCAACGTGAGATCTCCTCGAGCGGCCGGCGCAGGGTGCGGGGGCCGAAGACGGCGATGACCAGGATCATCAGGACCATCGCGACGCCCATGAAGGCCGCGACGCCGGGCGTACCGCCGACACTGAGGAAAAACCCGATCAGCAGACCGACAATGGCCGCGCTGGCGCGTCCCCACCCGTACACGAAGCCCACGGCGCGCCCCCGCAGGCGCGTCGGGAACTGCTCGGCCTGGTAGCTATGGAAGATAAACGACAGCCAGTTGTTCGACAAGGTCACCAATACGCCGAAGACGATGACCGCCCGCGGGTTGACTTGCATGGCGAACAGCACCATAAAGCCGCCGATACCGATGCCCGCGCACACGATTTGCCACTTCGGTTCCATCCGGTCGGCGACCAGCAGGCCCAGCAGCGGCCCGAACGGGTTGGCGATGGCGATGATGAAGGCGTACTGC
>NZ_JBMQQZ010000105.1:0-78336 GCF_057362025.1 Bordetella sp.
CGGCCAGCGCATCGACCTGTTCGGCGCGCAGCTGCACGAGCTGCCCGACATCTGGGAAGCGCTGATCGCCGCCGGCTTCGAGACCGGGCACGCCTATGGCAAGGCCACCCGCACGGTGAAGTCCTGCGTCGGCAGCACCTGGTGCCGCTACGGCGTGCAGGACAGCGTCAGGATGGCGCTGGACATCGAAAACCGCTACAAGGGCCTGCGCGCGCCGCACAAGCTGAAATTCGCGGTCTCCGGCTGCACACGTGAATGCGCGGAAGCGCAGAGCAAGGACGTCGGCGTGATCGCCACCGAAAAGGGCTGGAACCTGTACGTGTGCGGCAACGGCGGCATGCGGCCGCGCCATGCGGAGCTGTTCGCCACCGATCTGGACGACGCCACCCTGATCCGCTATATCGACCGCTTCCTGATGTTCTATATCCGTACCGCGGACAAGCTGCAGCGCACGTCGGTATGGCGCGACTCCCTGGAAGGCGGCCTGGACTACCTGAAGGCCGTCATCGTCGAAGACAGCCTGGGGTTGGCCGCCGAACTGGAAGCGCAGATGCAGCTGGTCGTCGACCGCTACGAATGCGAATGGGCGAACGCGCTGAAAGACCCGGAAAAACTGAAGCGCTTCCGCACCTTCGTCAACGACCGGCGCGCCGACCCGGACATCCGCTTCGTGCAGGAGCGCGGCCAGCCCCGGCCGGCGCGGCCGGATGAAATCCGCGCCATCCCCATCGTCGAGGAGATCGCCTGATGCATGCATCCGATAACCCCCAGGCCGGCTGGCGTCCCGTCTGCCACCGCCGCGACCTGGTCGGCAACTCCGGCGTCGTCGCCCTGGTTGACGACGCGCAGATCGCCCTGTTCTACGTCCCCGGCAACGAAGGCCAGACCCTGTACGCGATCGACAACCGCGACCCGAAGTCCGGCGCCAACGTACTCGGCCGGGGCATCGTCGGCCATCTGGGAGGAGAGCTGGTGGTGGCCTCGCCCCTGTACAAGCAGCATTTCCGCCTGCGCGACGGCCTCTGCGTGGAATATCCCGAACACCGACTGCGCACCTGGCGCGCGCGGTTCAATGGGGATGTCGTCGAAACGCTGGCGGATGCCGCGTTCTAGGCCCCGGCGGCGCTAAGGCGCGCCGCGCGGCGCGCCCGTCACGAACAACAGGCGCAGCCGGCTGGCGTAAACGACGCGCGCGTCGCGCGGCAGCCGGGCGACGGCTTCGCCCTCGTCGTCGCGCGCAACCGCCACGAAAACCCGGCCCCCCGCCGGCGCGATGACATCGCCCAGCCGCTCCAGCGGGACGGCCCGCGCGGTGCCGCGCGTATAGAAACGCCCGGAAAACGGCACGCGCCCGACAAAGTAAAGGGGCTCGCCTGGCGCCTGCATGGAAGCGGCCTTGGCCACCAGGTCCTTCTCCGTCTTGAACCGTTCGGGGCTGAGGATCGCCGCCAGTGCCACCACCGCGAAAGCCAGCGGCACCGCCGCCGCACAGGCCAGAATGGCCCTGCGCGTGGCCGGCCGGGATGCGGCGGGCACGGCGGCGGCGATCAACAGCGCCACCGGCGGCAGCGCCGGCAGCACATAGGTCCAAAGGATGTTGCCCGAGAAAGTAAAGAACAGCGGCGTCGCCAGCGACCAGGCCAGCAGGTAGGTCCAGCGCGTGTCGCGCAGGACCGCGGGCAGGCGCTCGCGGACGGTGGCCCAGCGCCGGCAGCGCCAGGCAAGCGCCAGCAACCCCACGATGCCCCAGGGCAGCGACGCGACCAGCCATTGCAGCCAGATGGCCCCGTAGGCGCTGTCATGGGCCGAGCCGTACATATCGCCTTTCCACCCGGGATCCACGAAGCGGTAGAAGTGCTCGCCCAGGATGAAATAACGCAGGAAGCCGGGCGTCTTGAGCTCCGCGGCGACATACCAGGGCAGCGCCAGCACGGCGACCAGCAGTATGCCGCCGGCCCAGGGCAGGCGCCGCGCGGGGCGCGCATCCGCGGGAGCGAAGAGCCGGCACCACAGCAGCCAGGGAATAATGGCGCCCGCCACCAGGACCACGGCGACCGGGCCTTTCGCCAACAGTCCGATGGCCAATCCGGCGAAGAAGGCATAGCCCCAGCCCCGCCCCGCCGTATGCCGCGCCAGCAGGAAAGACACCATGCTCAAGGTGACGGCGAAGGCCAGATAGGGATCGGTCAGCACCGCCCCCGCCGTCGCCGCCGGCAATAGCATCGTGCTGAAGATCAGCAGCCACCACACCGCCGCATCGCGCGATATCATGCGGCGCGCCAGCACATGGCCCAGCCATAGCATGCCGATCATGGGCGGCAGCGATGCCAGCCGTATGGCCAATTCCGACAGGCCGAACATCTTGATGAACAGCGCCTGCATCCAGAAGGCCAGCGGCGGCTTGCCCCAGAATGGCACGTCCGGCGCGAACCAGGGCGTAATCCAATCGCCCGATTCCGCCATCAGCCGGGCGATCTCCGCATAGCGCGGTTCGGACGTATCCACGAAGGGCATCGCCGCCATGGCGAACAGGCGCAGGGCCCATATACCGGCCAGTGCCGGCCAGACCATTCGATCGACGAACCCCATAAGCGCTGCCTCCCCGCATCGCATCGTGGAGGCGTAGTATCGCCGTGGGACACGACGGCTGCCAAGGGCAACCGGCCGGAACGGTCAGCTCACACGGCTGCGCAGGAAGGCGGACATGCGTTCGGCGCAGACCACCAGCACGAACGTCATCACCAGCAGGAACGAGACTGTCTGGTATTGGAACAGGTTCATCGCCGTCAACAGTTGGAAGCCGATGCCGCCGGCCCCGACGAAACCCAGTACCAGCGAGGACCGCAGGTTCTCGTCGAAGCGGAACAGGCTGATGCCCAGCAGCGAGGGCAGCACGCCCGGCACCACCGCGTGCGTGAACACCTGCATCCGGCCCGCGCCGGTCAGCGTCAAGGCCTCGACGGGGCCCATATCCATGTCCTCTATCACCTCGGCGAAAAGGCGGCCCAGCATCCCCACCGAATGAACGGCCAGCGCGAGCGCCCCCGGGAAAGGCCCCAGCCCGACCGCCGTCACGAACAGCAGGGCCCACACCAGGTCGGGCACCACCCGGCATACGCCGATTACCGTCCGCGCCGCGACGTACAGCGGCCGCGATGGCGTCACGTTGGCGGCCGCCAGCACGGCCAGCGGGAAGGCCAGCATTACGCCGAACACGGTGCCGAAAATCGCCAGGTCCACGGTTTCCAGCGCCGGCTGCAGGCTGGGCAGGAACTGGTCGAAGGCGGGCGGCAGGGAGCGCGCAAGGATGTCGGCCATGCCATGCACGCCGGTGATCAGGTCCTGCGGCCGTGCCTGGACCACGATGCAGGCCTGTACGAACACGGCAATCAGCAGGATCGCCAGCAGCGCCGGATAGACGGTGCGCGTCCGGGACAGGACGGGGGACGAGCCGGAAATGGGCAGGACGCGGGACATGGATGGCAATCAGGAAGCGTAGAGGCTGGAGATGCGCTGCATGGATACCCGGGATACGGGATCGTCGAACTGCATGCGGCCGCGCCGCAGGCCCACCAGGCGGTCGGCGTACTTCGTCGCGAGCTCCGGCTGATGCAGGACGCACACCACGGCAAGCCCGTCGTCGGTGGACAGGCGGCGCAACAGGCGCATGACTTCGTCGGCAGCTTCCGGGTCCAGGCTGGCGACGGGTTCGTCGGCCAGCAGCACATGGGGCCGCTGCGCCAGCGCGCGAGCGATGGCCACGCGCTGCGCCTGGCCGCCGGAAAGCGTGCCCGCCCGCTGGCTTGCCAGGTGCAGCAAGCCCACTTCATCCAGGAAACCCAACGCCGGTTCGACCTCGACGCGCGGTATCCGGCCGAACATCGAGGCCAGGGTGCGATGCCGTCCGAGCGTGCCGGCGCAGACATTGGCCAGAACGCTGCGGCGCTTGACCAGGTTCGCATTCTGCGAAATCAAGGCGATGGGCATGCGCGCTGCCCGCAGCGCCTTGCCCGTCAAACTCGCGAGATCGCGCCCGGCAACTTCGACCGAGCCGCCGGTGGGCCGGTTCAGGCCCACCACGCACTTCATGAAGGTCGATTTGCCGCAGCCGTTGCTGCCCAGGATTACCACCATCTCGCCGGCCCGCACCGACAGGTCGAAGCGATCCAGCGCCAGATGCCCATCGGCATAGCGCATCGAGAGCTCGCGCACCGTCAGGCGTCCGTGGCGATCCGCGGCCATGGGCCGCTCGAACGTCGAGGGGCCCGGATCGGAGCCCAGCAGCGCAGCGTCCAGGGCCATTTCCATAGGGGTTGCGTGTCCGAGGCTCATAGCTTGGTCAGGTCTATTTTCAGCGTCGATACCAGGTCGCGGATCAAGTTGTAGGAATCGTCCGTCTGCGGCACCGTCTTCAGCGCGGGGGTCGCGTTGGCGGCCAGGAACTTCTGGTCGGCCTCGGGCAACTCGCGGAAATCCAGCGATTGCAGGACGGAGGTCAGCCTGGCCTTGAAATCCGCCGGCAGGTCGCCGCGCACCACCAGCGGATCCAGAGGGATCTCATCGGACTTCCACAAGGTCACGAAGCCCTTGGGATCGTATTCGTTGTGCAGCTTGGCGCTGGAAATCTCTTCGCTGTTCAGCTCGCCGGATTGCACCTTGTGGTTGCGCAGTGCCTCGTAGGAAGCGGTATGGCTGCCCGCGTAGATCGCCTTGACGCCATGATCCGGATCGATACCGTTCTTGCGCAGGCCGTAGGCCGGAAACAGGTGGCCCGAAGTCGAGGCAGGATCCGAATAGGCAAACGATTTGCCCTTGACGTCGGCGATCGTGGCGATGCCCGAGCCGGGCCAGGTCACGATCGAGGCGTAATACGTCGCCGGCTTGCCGTTCGGGCCGACGAAACTGGCGACGGCCTGCGCCTGCGCCACCTGGTGCGCCAGGACGTAGCCCAGCGGGCCGAACTGCGCGAACTCCAGCTTCTTGTTGCGCATGGCCTCGATCTCGGCGTTGTAGCTCGTCGCGAGGTAGAGCGTCACATCGCAGCCGATCTTGCTTCCTATCAGCTTCGCCAGGTCGGTATACACGGGCAGCAGGCGCTGCGAGGACTCGTAGGGCTCGACACCGAAGCGGACGGGACCATCGACGGGACAGGTGCCGGCGGCGTGCGCGCCGTTGGCAAGGCCGCAGAAGAGCGCGAGGGTGGCGGAGATTTTCAGGAGTTTCATGATGGGCGGGGAATGGACGGGTGGAGTAAGGCAATGGCGAATCGCGATCTACTTTAGGCGCGGAAAATGATGGCAAGGTGACAACGTACGGTCATACGTCTCATATATATTCCCGCGCGCGCGCGGGCCGACACGAAACCGCAACATTCGCCACGCGGCAGCCGCATCGTCAGCCGCCGCGCCTGTGCAGCAGCACCCTGGCCAGGATGTTGATGGCCAGCACCACCGCCACCACCAGCACCGCCGCGGCATAGGCGAGCGCATGCGCCGAAGGAAACGGCTGGTTGATGAAACTCCAGATGACATAAGTCAGGTAACCGATGGGTTCCTGCGTCAGCCTGCCGGTCCACAGATAGTTGGACCACCCGACGGTGTAGATCAGCGGCGCGGTCTCACCCACCGAGATCGCCAGCGACAGCAGAATGCCGGTGATGACGCCGGAGCGCGCGGCGGGAAGCAGGATGCGCAGCGTGGCGACGTACTCCCGGCAACCCAGCGCGTACGCGGACTCGCGCAGCGCCGGCGGATTCTGGCGCATGGAAAGCTCGGTGAAGCGGACGATGTAGGGCAGCACCAATACGCCCAGCGTGATCACGCCCGCGAGGACGGAGAATTGCCAGCCCAGCCAGACCACCATCGTGATGTAGCTGACGTAGCCCAGCACGATGGAAGGCACCCCCACCAGCACGTCCGCCAGGAAGCGCACGATGGCGGCCCATGCGCCGTGGCCGTGCTCGGCCAGGTAGATGCCGGCCGCCACGCCGGCGGGAGCGGCCCACGCCAGCGCACCCAGGCTGAGCACCAGCGTGCCTTCGATCGCATTCAGCAGGCCGCCGCTGATGCCGTTCGTGACTTCGGTGAAGACGCGCCAGGTCAGCGCGTCGGCGCCACGTGCGAACACCGTCCACAATATGCTGGCCAGCGGAAGGACCACCAGCGCGAATGCCACCAGGCACAGCAGTGTGAAGACGGCGTCGCCACGGCGCCGCGCGGGCGCCATGGCGGGGAAGCGCTCACGCGTCGGCGCCGGCGAGAGCGTGTCGGGTAAGAAGGCGTGCGATGACATTGACGATGACCGAAATGACCAGCAGCACCAGCGCGATCTCCGCCAGCGACCGCACGGCCATGCCGCTGGGGTCCTGCAGGGCGCTGTCCAGCTGCGAGGCGATGAAAGCCGCCACGCTGGTGATGGGGCTGTAGAGGGTATTGGGCAAATAGTTCAGCGCCCCGCCGCTGACCATAAGCACCGCCATGGTCTCGCCCAGCGCCCGCCCCATGGCCAGCATCGCGGAGCCGATCAAGGGCACGCGCACGGCCGGCAGCAGGATCTTGCGCACCATTTCGGTCCGCGTGGCGCCCAGCGCCATGGTCGATTCGCGCAGCTCGCGCGGCACCCGCTGCATGGCTTCCAGCAAGGTACTCGAAATGACGGGCAGCACCATCAGCACCAGGACCAGGCCCGCCGTCAGCAGGCCATAGCCGGAGCCGGCACGCGCCGACAGGAACGGAACGAAGAAAAAGACCTTGGCGATCAGGGGCGCGATGTTTTTGTAGACCAGCGGCGCCAGCACTTCCAGGCCCCACAGGCCGTAGACGACGCTGGGAACCATGGCCAGGACCTCGACGATCTGCGCGAAGACATGGCGCACCGCCGGGGGGGTGTACTCGGAGACGAACAGCCCCACCCCGATCCCCATGGGCACCGCGACGGCCAGCGCAATGGCGGAGCTGGCCAGGGTACCCACGATAAACACCCAGATGCCGTAATGCGCGCCGGCCGGGACCGCCTGTCCATCCCGCATCACGGGATCGGCGTACAGATTGCCCAGGCTCCAGGTATCGGAGACCAGGAAATGCAGGCCATTGAAGCGGATCGCCGGCCACGCATAGACGGCCAGGAAGACGAACAGGGACAGCAGCGCCAGCGGCACGAGCGCGGCGAAGCATCCAAGACCGGTACGGAAAAATCGCATGAAAGGACGCCGGCGCCGCCCCGCGCGGATGACGCCGCGACGTCATCCGGCATGGGCGGCTGATGGGCAGCTACCGGATCTTCAGGATCTGGTCGCGGCTCAGGTCGGCAATCTTGGACGGCAGCGGCACGAAGCGCACGGCGTTCAGGTATTGATCGGAGTTGCCGCCGGTCGCGCTGATGCTCCAGTTCAGGAACTGCTTCAAGGCGCTGGCGGCGGCGGCGTTGGCCTGGTGCGTATTGACGATGGCGTACTCGTAGTTGACGATGGGATAGGAGTTCTCGCCCGGTGCGAAGATCAGGCTCAATCGCTCGTCCTTGGGCGTTTTCGCGGCCATCGCGGCGGCCGCCGCATTGACGGTGGCGGTGGTCGGCAGCAGATACTTTCCGGAATGGTTCTTCAGCATCGCGGTGCCCAGGCCGGCCTCGTCGATCTGCTGGTGGAAGCTCACCCCGATATAGGCGATGGAATACGGGGTTTGCTGGGCGGCCTGGACCATGCCGGGGTTGCCGTTGGCGCCGACCGCGCCCTGCACGGCGGGCCAGCTCACCGACGTGCCGTAGCCGGCGGCATTCTTCCATGCCGGCGTGGTGAACGCCAGATACTGCGTGAAGAGGAAGGTATCGCCGCTGCCGTCGGCGCGATGGATGGTGACGATGGGGTGATCGGGCAGTTGCACGCCGGGATTCAGCGCGGCGATCTTCGCATCGTTCCAGTTCTTGATCGAACCGTCATAGATGCCGGCCAGCACCGGCCCGTCCAGCTTCAAATGCGTGCCGTTCAGACCGGGCAGGTTGTAGTTCACGGTCTGCGCCGAAATCGCCAGCGGAATGTTGACGATGTTCGCGTTCTGCTTCATCTGCGCATCGCTCATGTATGCGTCGGAAGCGCCGATCTGCGCCACGCCCGAGATCGCCTGTGCGATCCCGGTACCGCTGCCCGTCCCTTGCGTGGTGATCTTCACATCGGGATTGGCTTTCGTATACGCGGGCACCCACAGATTGAACAGCGGATACAGCAGCGTGGAGCCGGTTTCCAGCAGGTTGGCCTGGGCGGCGTGCGCACCGCAGCTGACGGCGAGGGCGGCCGCGGCGATCAGCGGCTTGAAAGGAAGGCGTCGTGTGGTCGTCATGTCGAGCTCTCTTCGTTTTGATGGATGCCGGCGCAACAGGCTGGCCATGAATCGAGCGCAACTTCAACACGAGCCGATGACGAGTCCGTGAACTTTTGTTTTCACAAAACTGAATCGTCCGCCGGCCGGCGTAGCGGTCCCCCGCGATGCGCGCGTCCCGAAGGGCGCGCCGCGAAAAATGGAGATTTATTGAAGATCGGCGTCCCGCCCCTCCCGCGCCTTCCCTCGCGGCAGCGATCGCTACTGGGTCAGGTGGCTGGACAGCTTGTCGACGGTGGCCTGCGCGCGCTTGACGGTCGCGGCGAATTCCTCCGGCGAGCTTCCCACCGGCTGGATCAGCAGGGGCTGCAGCACTTTCTGCACTTGCGGATCCCTGGCGGCCAGCCGCATGCCGTCCGCGATCCTGCCGACGACGGCATCGGGCGTCTTTGCCGGCACGAAGATGCCGTACCAGTTGTTGGTGAAATCCACGTCGCCCAGGCCGCTCTCGGCATAGGTGGGGACATCCGGGACTTCCGGCAACCGCTTGTCGCTGCTGAGCGCCAGGATTTTCATGGTGCCGGCCTTGTGATGCGGCACCACGGACGAGAGCCCGGTGACAACCATCGTGACCCGGCCTCCGATGATGTCATTGACGGCTGCCGACGTGCCGGCATAGCGCACGTTGGTCATGTTCTTAAGGCCCATTTTCTCCACCAGCCCCGTCCCCGCCAGCAAGGTAAACGGCTCGCCGCTGGCCCAGCTGCAGCGCGCGGCATTCTTGGCGCAGGCTTTCTTCAGATCGTCGATCGTCCGGATATCGGTCCCGCCCTTCACGACGATGCCGGTGGGACCCGATGCCAGCATGCTGACGGGACGCAATTCCACCAGCGGATCGGCGTCCATTGCCTTGTTGATGTACTTCAGCGCCGCGATGGCCGGGATCGAGATGAGCAGCGTGTAGCCATCGGGCGCCGCCCGCATGACCTGCCGGGTGGCGATCATGCCGTCCGCGCCGGGCTTGTTCTCGACGATGACGGGATGCTTCCAGTACTGCGACAGGAAGTTCGCGGCGGCGCGCGCGATATTGTCGCTGCCCCCGCCCGGCGAATACGGCACGACCAGGGTCACGGGCTTGTCCGGAAAACTGTCCGCCTGGGCCTGTACCGCCGTACCGATGAACCCCAGCGTGGAGGCGATGAGCGCTGCGATGATCCGTTGCTTCATGGTTTGTCTCCTATAAGACCCTAGACGGCATAGCGGGATTCTTCCCGCGCGATACGATCCAGGCCGACGAAGCCGTTGAAGTCCTCGAAGGACGTCAGGCGGTCCGCGATGGCGTTGGTGGAGCATCCTTCGCGCATGAAGGTCTCCATCATTTCCTTGACGGCCTTGTGCATGGCGAGCATGGGTTCGACCGGACACAGCGCATAGTCGAAACCGATATCGTGGACCTCCTTCAGTGACAGATAGGGACTTTTGCCGGATCGCACCATGTTGAACAGGATGGGTTTGCCCAGCGGCTTCAGCCGGCGCACGATCTCTCGCATCTGCTCGACGCTTTCCGGCGCGTCGGCGTACAGGCCGTCGACGCCGGTCTCCGAATACGCCTCCAGGCGATCCAGCGCATCGGCAAGCCCCGTGACGGCGATCGCGTCGGTGCGCGCCACGACAAAGAAGTTCGGGTCGGTGCGCGCGTCCAGCATGGCGCGCAGCTTCTGCGTCATCTCCTCCTTGGAAACCAGCTGCTTGCCGGCGAAGTGCCCGCACCGCTTGGGCACTGCCTGGTCTTCCAGGTGCAGGACTGAGGCTCCGGCCTCTTCCCAGAGCTGGATGGTGCGCTGCGCATCGAGCACACCGCCGTAGCCGGTATCGGCGTCGGCGAACACGGGGATGCTGGTCACGCGGCAGATGCGGCGGATATGGTCGAACATCTCCGTCTGCGACAACAGCCCCACGTCCGGCTTGCCGGCCACGATGGCCGACGCGACGAAACCGCTGACATAAATGGCCGGCGCGCCGGCCTGTTCGGCAAGCATGGCGGTCACGGCGTCGTGGGCGCCCATGCAGACGAACGGCGGTTTCCTGAGCAGTTCGCGAAATCTTTCAGAACGGGTCAAAGCAGTCTCCTCGTCGTGGTTCTTATCCGGGACGGCATCCCGCCGCCCGGCTCGGGCCGCCGTGGCACCCCTACCGCGCCGGCGTACGCGCGTGCCCGCCAGCGCGGGCACACATGCCATGCCTCAGTTCTTTCCGGCTGCCTTGCCGCGGACCTCCACGCCCGCGGCCTGCTCGGCCAGCCGCACGATCTCGGTCATGTCGGCCTGGTCGCCCAGGCGCGCCACCGCGTCATCGAGAAGGTCGCGCACGGCGCGGCCGACGCGCAGCGGTACGCCGATCGCCTCGCTTTCCGCCAGGCACAGGCCGACATCCTTGGCGGACAGGCCCATGGCGAAACCGAAGCCGAAGCTGCGGCTCAGGACGTACTTCGGAATCTTGTCTTCCGACGAGTTGCTGCGACCCGAGCCGGAATTGATGACCTGCACCATGATGTCCGGATCCAGTCCTGCCTTGACGCCCATCACCAGCGCTTCGGACGTGACCGCCAGCGCGGTCACCGAGACCAGGTTGTTGATGACCTTCATGGTCTGCGCCAGGCCGGGCTGTTCGCCGATGTAGAAGGACTTTCCCAATACTTCCAGCACCGGACCCAGCGTATCGCACGCCTCCTTGGGCCCGGATAGCATCAAGGCCAGGGTGCCCTTGGCCGCACCACCGATTCCCCCGCTGACCGGGCAATCCACCGACGCGATCCCATGTTCGCCCAGGCCTCGCGCCAGGCGCTGCGCCGCCTGGGCGCCCGAGGTCGAAAGGTCGACGACGATGCGTACCGCCTTGCCATGCATCAGCCCTTCGGCCCCCAGCGCGACCTCGGTGACGATATCCGGTTTCGGCAACGAGACCAGCACGATGGACGCCGCGTCGGCCACCGCCCGCGGCGTATCCGCCGCGCGGGCACCCAGCGCCACCAGGGTCTGTACCGCGTCGGCCTGCCGGTCGTGAATCGTCAGCGGAAAACCGGCTTCCAGCAGGCGCCGCGCCATGGGTGCGCCCATGCGGCCGATGCCCACGAAGCCCAGGTGGGGTTTTGCCTTATCGTTCATCGTCGTCTCCATTCAGTGCGATAGGTAGAAGTGCTTGCGCCCGCGGGACCGCGGCGCCATTCATGCAGGCGGGCCGCTCACGCGGCCGTCCAGCCGCCATCGACGGGCAACATGGCGCCCGTGATGTCGGCCCCGGCCGTCGAACACAGCAGCATCGCCATCGCGGCGACGCTTTCCATCGCCACGAAACGGCCGGTGGGCTGGCGTGCCCGCAGGTAATCCGACGCCGCCTCCGCCTCGGAAATGCCGCGGTCGGCGGCAATACCGGCGATCCGCTCCACGATGGGCGGCGTCGGTACCGTGCCGGGCATCAACGCGTTGCAGGTCACGCCGGTACGCGCGGTTTCGATGGCGATGGCGCGCGTCATGCCGATCAGCGCCGTCTTGGTCGTGATGTAGGCGATCCTGTCCTGGGTGGCGCCGGCCCCATAGACCGAGGACATATTGACGATGCGGCCCCAGCCCCGTTCGCGCATTCCGGGCAGGGATAGCCGCACGGCATGAAAGGCCGCCGACAGATTGACGGCCAGGGCCTCGTTCCACTGCTCCGTGCGCAGCTGGTCCACCGGCGCGAAATGCCGGACCACGGCGTTGTTCACCAGGATATCGATACCGCCCAGCTCTTCCTCGGCCTGGGCCATCATCGCCTCGATCTGGCCGACGTCGGTCAGGTCCGCGCGCGACAGCCGTACCCGCGCGCCGGTTTCGCGCGCCAATCGATCCGCCGCCGCCCGCGCCACCTGCGGCGGTTCGAGGCCATGCAGGACTACGGCGGCGCCCGCGGTAGCGAGCCGGCTGGCAATGGCGTGGCCCAGTCCCGCGACCGACCCGGTCACCAGCGCACGTTTGCCGCGCAGCGATGGCGCAAGCGCCTCATCGTTCTCCATGATCGTTTTCGTCTCCAGCGGCCCGTGGCAGAAACCCGGGCGAATCGATGTTCTGGTTCAGCAGGACGGTATGATTGTATTACCGAAATGACATTCCAGTGATATATTCAGTCAATCATACAATCATCCAAGATAGCGCACCGATACGCGCCGCGGGGCCGGCGATCCGCAGGCGATACCACGCCCGTCCCGCGCACCTCTCCATGGAGCAGACATGTCGCACGCATCCCGCCTGGACCACTTCGGCCCCCTCACACGGGACATCGCCAGATTCGGGGCGGAGTGGCGCTGGGAAGACATCCCGGAGACGGTGCGCCATGAAGCGAGGCGTTCGCTGTTGAATTACTTCGCGGTGGCGCTGGCCGGCGCGACCGACCCCACTCTGGACATCGCCGCCCGCGTCTTCGCGCCGTTCAGCGCCGGCCGGCAGGCCGATATCATCGGACGCGGCAAGCGCACCGATATCCTGCACGCGGCCAGCTTGAATGCGATGGCGGCCAACGTCTTCGATTTCGACGACACGCACCCCGCCACCATCATCCATCCGACCGCGCCGGTCGCGCCGGTGGTCTTCGCGCTGGCGCAGTGCAGCCCCATCACCGGCGCGCAATTGCTGCACGCTTTCATACTGGGCGCGGAAATCGAATGCCGCATGGGCAAGGCGCTGACGCTGGGCCACTACACGCGAGGCTGGCATATCACGTCGACCTGTGGGGTATTCGGGGCGGCCATCGCCGCCGCCCGGCTGCTGGGGCTGGATCCTTGCCGTACCGCCTGGGCCCTGGCCTGCGCCGGCAACCAGACCGGCGGCCTGGTAGAGACCCTGGGCACGATGGCCAAGAGCATTGCGGTCGGCAATGCGGCCCGCAACGGCCTGCTTTCCGCGCTGCTCGCGCGCGAAGGCTACACGGGGCCCGACCAGCCGCTGGAAGGGCCGCGCGGCGTCCTGCAGGTGCTGTCGGATTCCCCGGACCCGGCGCAGCTGAACGGCGAACTGGGCCAGCGCTGGGAGCTGGGCGGCAACACCTACAAGCCCTACCCTTGCGGCGTCGTGCTGAACCCGGTGATCGAGGCTGTGCTCGCCCTGCGCGGCGACCCGGAGCTGGGCGCCGCCGGCCTGGCGCGCGTGGCGCGCGTGGACCTGCACGGCCACCCGCTGCTGCGCCAACGCACCGATCGCCCCGGCGCACGCACGGGGCGGGAATCGCAGGTCAGTGCCCAGCATGCCGTCGCGGCCTGCCTGCTGCATGGGCGCGCCGGCCTGGCCGAGTTCTCCGACGCCGCCGTCGCCGAGCCGCGCGCACATGTCCTGGACACGCGGCTGCACTTCCACGACGACCCCCACTACGCCATCGATGCGGTGGAAGTCCGCATCGCGCTGGACGACGGCCGCACCTTCGCGCATCGGGTCGCCGCGGCGCGAGGGTCGGCATCCAACCCGCTTGCCGACACGGACCTCGAACGCAAGTTGCGCGAGCTCTGCGCCTACGGCAATACCGGCTGCGACCCGCAAGCCATCATCGATGGCGTCTGGGCACTCGAGCGGACGGCAGACGCCGGCAGCCTGATGGCGCTCGCCGCCGGAAGGCCCAGGGGGCCGGAGGCCTGAGGTACGGGCGCGCATGCGAATGTTCCCGCAATTCGCCACGGCGGAAGCGCGGGGCTCTTCGACTTACCGGGCAGGAAAGGAAACGCGAAAATTCCGATCGCGCGGCCTGACCGGACAGGCGGCTGCCGCTAGCGGCCGGGGCGGCCGGCGGGTGGGCGCAGCCGGTCCAGCCGCAGGCGGTCGCGCGTATCCGTCAGTCGCCGCATGGCCGCGTAGGCGGCGCCCATGGCGGCCAGCGCGCTGGCGCCGCACAGCAGGAACATCAGCAGGATCTGGTATTTGGCGGCTTCCACGGGATCCATCCCGGCGATGATCTGGCCGGTCATGATGCCGGGCAAGGTGATGATGCCGGCGGCCGACATCTGGTTGACGCTGGGAACAATGCCGCGCCGCACCGACTCGCGCAGCAGGCCCGCGAACGCCTGCCGCGCGGATGCGCCCAGCGCCAGCCTGGCCTCGATGGCTCCGCGCTCGCGCCGCACGCCGGACAGGATGGTATCCAGGCTCAGGCTTGCGGAATTCAATACGCTGCCCAAGACAATCCCGACCAGCGCGATGCTGTAGCGCGGGTCGTACCAGGGATCGGGCCGCATCGCCGTATGCAGGACGAACATGGCCGTTACCAATGTGGTGGACATCACGGTAAGCGCCGCGACGACGCCGTTGCCGTGCCCCTTCATCCGGATCGCCGGCCGCGCGGCGACTTCGCGCGCGGCAAGGGCCATCATGACCACGCCCACCAGGACGGTCAGCCATGCCGATGCATGCGCGAACACCAGGCGCAGGATATGCCCGACCAACAACAGCTGCACGACCGTCCGCGCCGCCGCCCACAGGACCTGCCCGTGCAAGGCCAGGCGCATGCCCATGGAGATCAGCGCCGCCAGCGCGACCAGGCATGCGGCAAGCGCGATATCCGAGGCGCTCAGATAAATGACATTCATCCGGCCTGCTCCAGGCGTCCCTGCCGCATACTCCAGAAATGCGTGGCCACGCGCCGCGCCTGTTCGGCGCTGTGCGTCACCCATAGCACGGCCGCGCCATCGCGCCGGCAGGCTTCGATTTCCTGTTCGACGCGCAGGGTGGACTGCGCGTCCAGCGATGCGGTCGGCTCGTCCAGCAGCAGGACCGCGGGACGCAGCAGCAGCGCGCGTATCAATCCCAAACGCTGCCGTTCGCCGGTCGATAGGTCGTGCACCACGGCATCCAGCTTGTCGGGCGACAGCCCCAGGCGCGCCATGATGGCAAGCGCCGCGGCGCGATCGGGAAAATGGGACGCGACCTGTTCATGCCACCATCCCGCTTCCGCCTGGCAATACATCACTTGCCGGCGCCATTGCGGCCCCGACATCCGCGAACGGTCGACACCGCGCAGGGCGACCGTACCCTGGCCGGGATCCAGGTCGGCGATCAGGCGCAGCAGCACGGATTTTCCGGACCCGGACGGGCCCAGGACGGCGTGGCAGTCACCGGCTTCGCAACGCAGGTCCACCGGCGACAGGCGCGGGGACGAAAGCTGAGTCAGTTCCAGTAACGGCATGCCGGGGATCATACCCCGGCGAAAGGCCCTTCGATGAAGCGCGGCGGCCTCGAAAAGCGGCTGTGGCGCAAATCGATTCGGCGCGGCCGCGTGCGCAATGGGCCGCGCCGCCCCGGATCAGCCGCGATGGGTCTCCGCCATCTTTGCCAGGGCGACCGTTAGTGCGGCACCGCCCAGGGTCTTGATCAGGCTGGCGTGCTGCGCATAGAAGGCGCTCATATGCTCGACGATGTCCGGGTTGTGCTGCTCGGCGTGGGCGGCGATCTGCGCCACCTGGTCCGGCGTGACGGCCGCTGCCTGCTCGGGCGTGACCGTCGGCGGCGCCCCGCCTTCGGCCGGTGCCGCCTGTCCCAGAAGGGAAGCGAGCCCGCCGCCGGCGGCCCCGCCCATGAGCGAGGCCAGCGCCGTCGGCCCCATGCCGCTCAGCAACTGGTTGAGAATGCCGGCCTGTTGGGTCCCGTTGGCCTGGCCGAACAACTGGGCCACCGTCTGCTGGAAGGGCGGCGTCGCATCGGAATGGAACATGGCCGCCAGCCCCTGGCTGAGCAGGTCCGGCGGGGCCGCCTGCGCGGCTTGCTCGAAATGATCGGACACGTCGCCGGCGGCGGCGTTCGCGCCGGCAGGGACGGTGGTGTTGTTGCCACTGGCGGCGTTGGCGAATTGCGCGAGCAGATTACCGAGATCGAAAGCCATGATGGTCTTCCTTCAAGAGCAGGCCGCGGCTGCGTCCGCCGGCTGGCCAGAGGGAAAAATCTCGCCGGGAACCGTCGAAAAAATCATGTCGATTCCCCTTCAAGGGGCTGACGCTAGGCCGGATAGTATCGCCGCCCACCTGCCGCGCGGCGGCCCGGCGCATTTGCTTACCTTTCATTTCGCCATAGGTTTCCGCGCGAAGCTTTGCCGCCAGGCGCACGCGCGCCGTCGCCATGGAACGTCCGCCGGAGTTCCATGTCGAAGCATCGGGGCCGAACGGACGCCCCGGTTCCGGAGCGCCGATGTGCGACTACTGCTGATAGAAGACGACGCGATGATCGCGGAAAGCCTGTTCGAAGCGCTGCGGCGCGCCGGCTACGCGGTCGACCGCGTGGGGGACGGACGGCAGGCGGAACTGGCCACGGCACACGATGTTTACGACCTGATCCTGCTCGACCTGGGCTTGCCGGTGCGTGACGGCATCGCGCTGCTGAAGGACTATCGCAAGAGAGGGGGACGGGCACCCGTCCTGATCGTGACGGCGCGCGATTCGGTGGCGGACCGTATCGGCGGACTCGATGCCGGCGCGGACGACTACATGGTCAAGCCTTTCGATATCGATGAATTGGGGGCCCGCGTG
Organism: Bordetella sp.; assembly: GCF_057362025.1. Taxonomy (NCBI): domain Bacteria; kingdom Pseudomonadati; phylum Pseudomonadota; class Betaproteobacteria; order Burkholderiales; family Alcaligenaceae; genus Bordetella; species Bordetella sp. Next base: position 16,843 of record NZ_JBMQQZ010000105.1, read on the forward strand.
CGCGCCCTGCTGCGCCGCCGGCACGGCAACGTCATGCCGGTCCATGTCCACGGCGATCTGCGCCTCGATCCCGTGGCGCACGAGGCCCATCTGGGCGACACGCCGCTTACCCTGGTGCCGCGCGAATTCGCCCTGCTGCATGCCCTGATAGAGGAACCGCGGCGGGTATTCACCCGGGAACAGCTGGAGGAAAAACTCTACGGCTGGAACGAGGAAGTCGGCAGCAACACCATCGAGGTCTATATCCACAGCTTGCGGCGAAAAATGGGCGCCAGACGCATCGTCACCGTGCGCGGGGTGGGCTATCGCCTGGCGGCGGTGGAGCATGGCGCATGAGGTCCATGAAACGCTGGCTGCTCGCCTGGCTGATTTGCGGCTTCGCCGTCGTCAGCGCGATGGCGGGCTACCTGATCTTTCGTACCGCCACGATCGAGGCGGGGGAACTCTTTGACTACGAGCTGCATGCCGTCGCCATCTCCCTGCCCCATGGCGCGGACTCGGACGTCGCCATAGAGAAGTCTCCCGACTTCGAAGGCATCGCCGACGACGGCATCGCCATCCAGATCTGGGACGCCGCCGGAAACATCGGCTACCGGTCCCTGGCGAGCACCGGATTACCTCCATTGGGGGATGGGTTCCATGACGCCGAATTCCAGGGCAGGCGCTGGCGCGCGTTCGGCCTGACGGACGGCGACCGCGTGGTCCAGGTGGCGCAGCCGACCGCCATACGCAACGAACTCGCCCTGAAACTGGCGGCGCGCGTGCTCTGGCCCCTGGCGCTGCTCTTTCCCTGCGCCATCCTGCTCGTATGGTTCGTGGTTACGCGCGGGCTGCGCCCGCTTACCACCCTGTCGGACCTGATCGCCACGCGCTCGGCGGATGTACTGGACCCGCTGCGCGTGGACAACGGCGTATCCCGCGAGTTCATGCCCCTGGTCAAGCGCATGAACGATCTGCTGGCACGCCTGGATACCGCATTGCGCAGCCAGCGGCTGTTCGTCGCGGACGCGGCGCATGAGCTGCGCTCGCCCCTGACCGCCCTCAAACTGCAGTTCCAGCTCGCCGCCCGCGATGGCGCGCTCCAGGGCAATCCCGAGCTGCTGACCAAGATAGACGGGCGGCTGAACCGCACCATCCATCTCGTCCAGCAGCTGCTGACTTTGGCGCGGGAAGATGCCGGGGTAACGCCCAACGAAGGCGCGTTCGACCTTGCCGAAGTCGCGACGCAGGTCGTCAGCGACGCCTCGATCCTGGCCGAGCAGAAAAATATCGACCTGGGGTTGCTGCGCGACCGGAATCGACAGGTCCCCGCCGTCGGCGCCCCCGCCGCGATTACCGTGCTACTGGCCAACCTGGTGGACAATGCCATCCGCTACACGCCGGAGGGCGGACGCGTCGATGTTTCCATCGGATGGCAAGAGGAATACGCCTGGGCCGATGTCACCGACAGCGGCCCGGGGATCCCGCCGGGCGAGCTCGAACGGGTATTCGACCGCTTCTATCGGGTGGCCGGGTCCGCCGCGCACGGCTCCGGATTGGGGCTTGCCATCGCCCGCCGTATCGCCGACCGGCATCGGGCGGAATTGCAGCTCAGCAACCGCGAACCGGGACCGGGACTGCGCGCGCGGCTGGTGCTGTACTACCACGATGGCCTCCGCACCCAGCCGGAAATCGACGCCGCGCCCGCCCGCGTGGCGGGCCACGCCACGATGGCCCCGCCTGGCTAGCCGCTGCCCATGGCACGGCCGGCCGGCGCGATGGGATCCCGCGCCAGGACCGCCTCGCCGGCAGTTGCAGCCGAAGCCGCGCTGTCCACGGCATCGGGCACGCCGGCACCAGGGGTGGACAGGAAGGCCTCCAGGCACACCATGGTGCGCCGGACGACGCCGGCATGGCTGGCGACGTAGCGCAGGCCGGCGGCCGCCATCGCGGCCCCGGCGGACACGTCGGCCAGCAAGCCGGCCGCGGCATCGATTGCCGCGCCGGCGGAAGGCCGGCGTAGCGCGGCCCCGGCGGCGATGGCCTCATCCGTGACCTGCTGGAAGTTGCGCGCATGCGGGCCGACGACGACCGGCACGCCGGCGGCGCACGCTTCGATAAGATTCTGCCCGCCTTCGGCGATAAAGCTGCCGGCGACGATGGCGACGTCGCTGGCGGCGTAGTAGGTCGCCAGCTCGCCCATGCTATCGCCCAACAGCACCTGCGTTTGCGCCGGCAGCGGCTGCCAGGGATCTACCGCCGTGCGGCGCGCCACGCGCAGGCCGCAGGCTTGCAATTGCTTTTCCACGGCGTCGAATCTTTCCGGATGGCGTGGCACGATGACCAGCAACGCGTTCCTCAATTCCGCCGCGCGCCCCGTGATGGCGCGCGCGAATTCCGCTTCCTCGCCTTCATGCGTGCTGGCCACCGTGATGACGGGCCGGTCCCACGCGGCTCGCCAGGCACGGCCTCGCGCCATCTGATGCTCCGAAAGCACAGAGTCGAACTTCAGGTTGCCGCAGGTCTCGACGCGACGCGCGCCGGCCGCGCGCAGGCGCCGCGCGTCAGCCTCGGACTGCGCGAGCACAATGTCCAGCCCGGCGTAAGCATCGCGCAGCACCCTGCCCGCATGCAGGCCTCGCCGCGCCGAACGCGCCGACAGCCGCGCGCTGGCCATGATCATCGGAACGCTACGCCGATTGGCCTCGTGGATCAGATTCGGCCAGACCTCGCGTTCGATCAGCACGCCGCAGACGGGATTCATCATCTCGAAAAAACGGCTGCAGGCACCGGGCAGATCGTAGGGTAGCCAGGCTTGCAGCAACTGGCCCCGCTCGATCGCGACGGCAAACAGTTTGCTGCCTTCGCGGCGCCCCGTCGCGGTCATGTGTGTAAGCAGCACCGGAATCTGGCGCTCCAGCAGCGCCTGTATCAGCGGCTGCGCGGCGCGCGTCTCGCCCAGGCTGACGGCGTGCACCCATACCGGCCGCGCGCGCATCGTCCTGCCGCCGGCGAACGCAGCGGCATGCATCGCATCGCGATACCACCCGAACCGTTCGCCGATCGCCGTGCCGTACGAAGAATCGAAACGGGCCCGCATCAACACACGCGCGGCCAATAGCGGCGCGAGAGCCCGCGCCAGACAGCTGTAAAGGGCCCGATTCATCGCGCCCTCTCTTCACGAGCATTCCGGCCGCATCCGCGGCAGGACAAACAATCCGCACCGATAAACAAAGCGAACTCCCGAGCACTTCCTCTCTTGCGAGCGGTGTGGCAAACCCACGCCGGGCATTGTCTTCAGTGAATGATTAAGAGACCCTTAAGCAGCGGCGCGATCGCGCGGCCGCGCGCCGCTCGGACCGGAATGCATACGGTGGACATTTGCGATGCGACAGCGGCAAGGCCCACGCACGACATATCGCCGACGAAAAATTCGATGAGAATTCGACACGACCGAAGCCATACTCACCAACGCCCCGTCAACCGCAACGCATCAGGAAGGACTGGACGAACAGCCATGGACGCAGACCCGAAGATCACCGTCGCCAAAGTCCCCGAGGTCGTCCTCGGCTTCTGGCTTATCAAGATCGCCGCGACCACGCTCGGGGAAACCGGCGGCGACGCGGTATCGATGTCGATGAACCTGGGCTATCTGGTCAGCACGGGGCTGTTCGCCGTGCTGTTCCTGATCGCAGTCACCGCGCAGATCAGGTCCAGCAAGTTCCACCCCTTCCTGTACTGGACGACCATCATCGCGACCACCACGCTCGGCACGACGCTGGCCGATTTCGCCGATCGCTCGCTTGGCATCGGCTATGCGGGCGGCTCGACCCTGCTGCTGCTCTTGCTGCTCGCCTCGCTGTTTGCCTGGCACCGGACGCTAGGGTCGATTTCGGTAAGCACCGTCAATGCTCCCGTCGCCGAAGCGTTCTACTGGATCACGATCATGTTCTCGCAGACGCTGGGCACGGCACTGGGCGATTGGACGGCCAGCATGGGGGACATGGGCTACGGTGGCGCGGCCATGCTGTTCGCCGCGGCGCTTATCGTGGTCGCGGCGGCCTATTACCGGACCCGCGTGTCGCGTACCCTGCTGTTCTGGCTGGCGTTCGTCCTGACGCGGCCGCTCGGCGCCGCCGTCGGCGATTTCCTGGACAAGCCGGTCAGCAATGGCGGCCTGGATTTGAGCCGCTACTCGGCGTCCGCGGCATTGCTGGCCTTCATCCTGCTGATGATTCTGCTATTGAAGCCGCGCGCGGCCAGAACCGCGCACTGACGGGCGGCCCCACGCCCCCGCCACGCGATGCACGCCCCGCAACGCGGAATCGGCGTCCGAAAGCAAGGCGATCGGCGCGGCCATTGCCCGAAAAACAAAAGGACTTACAGCTCAAAAAAAACTGTAAGCCCTTGATTTGAATGGTCGGGGCGGCGGGATTCGAACTCGCGACCCTCTGCTCCCAAAGCAGATGCGCTACCAGGCTGCGCTACGCCCCGACGGCCGTCCGCAATCCGGACGGGCCTGCATTGTACCCGAGACTCCGCCGCGCATTGTGCGGCCACCGAACGGTCATCCGCAGACGCCACCCGCGCCTGTACCAAACGCGAAAGCGATACGGACCCAGCGCCGCACCACGTCGCTGGCGCAAGAGCCCGGCGACGTTTGCGCAACGCATCATCCGGCATGAATACGAAGCACGCCGGCACGCATGGGATCGACAAAAATCAAAACGCGCTGCTGGCGCGATCGCTTGATTTCCATCAACGCGGACACGGCGCTTTACAAGTACGCTGCACCACCATTCAAATAAGCGTACCCCCGATACGCATAGACCGGTGGAGGCCTATGAGCCACTTTCTGGATCGGCTGCGTTATTTTTCGGCATCCCGCACGGAATTCTCCAATGGCCATGGCGCCGTGACGGATGAAGACCGCAAATGGGAGGACGCCTACCGGCAGCGGTGGCAGCACGACAAGATCGTGCGCTCCACGCATGGGGTGAACTGCACGGGCTCCTGTTCCTGGAAGATCTACGTCAAGGGCGGCATCGTCACTTGGGAAACCCAGCAGACGGACTATCCCCGCACCCGCCCCGACATGCCCAACCATGAGCCGCGCGGCTGTTCCCGCGGCGCCTCCTATTCCTGGTATTTGTACAGCGCCAACCGGCTCAAGTATCCCCTGGTACGCAGCGCCCTGGTCAAGCTGTGGCGCGAACGCCGACGTTCGATGCAGCCCGTCGAGGCCTGGCAATCCATCGTGCAGGACGACGCCGCCCGCCGCGGCTACCAGGAGCGCCGCGGCCTGGGCGGCTTTGTACGGTCCGACTGGAACGAGGTCAATGAAATCGTCGCGGCCGCCAATGTGTACACGGTCAAGCGCCACGGCCCGGACCGGGTGGTGGGGTTCTCGCCGATCCCGGCGATGTCCATGGTGTCCTATGCCGCGGGCTCGCGCTATCTGTCGCTGATCGGCGGCGTCTGCCTAAGCTTCTACGACTGGTACTGCGACCTGCCTCCCGCATCGCCGCAGACCTGGGGCGAACAGACGGACGTGCCGGAATCGGCGGATTGGTACAACTCCACCTTCATCATGATGTGGGGCTCCAACGTCCCGCAAACCCGCACGCCCGACGCGCATTTCCTGACCGAAGCGCGCTACAAGGGGACCAAGATCGTCTCCATCTTTCCGGACTATTCGGAAGGCGCGAAGTTCGGGGACATCTGGCTGCACCCCAAGCAGGGCACGGATGCCGCGCTGGCGCTGGCCATGGGGCATGTGATCCTGAAGGAATTCCACCTGGCGCGGCAAAGCGACTACTTCATCGACTACTGCCGGCGCTACACCGACATGCCCTGTTTGGTGCGACTGGTGCCGCACGAGGGCGGACTGGTGCCCGAGAGGCTCGTGCGCGCCTCGGATTTCGAAGGCGCGCTGGAGCAGGGCAGCAATCCCGAATGGAAGACCGTTGTCATCGACGATGCCACGGGCGCGCCGGCGGTACCGACCGGCTCCGCGGGTTTTCGCTGGAACCAGAAAGACGGCGAGGACCGTGGCAAATGGAACCTGAAATCCGAATCCGCCCAAGGCGAACCGCTGCAGCCGCGCCTGTCCTTCACCGACGCCCACGATGAAGTCGTCGAGGTCCTGTTCCCCTACTTCGGCAACCAGCACCATCCGCATTTCAACAACACCGCGCACGCCTCCACGCTGGCGCGCCGCATCGGCGCGCGGCGCCTGCGCACGCCCGGCGGCGATATGCTGGTGGCCACGGTCTACGACCTGTTCATCGCCAACTACGGGCTGGACCAGGGGCTGGGCGGCGCCAACGTCGCCGCCAGCTACGACGACGACATCCCGTACACCCCGGCCTGGCAGGAAACCATCACCGGCGTCAAGCGCGCCGACGTCATCACGGTGGCGCGCCAGTTCGCGGAAAACGCCGAGAAAACGCAGGGCAAGTCCATGGTCATCATCGGCGCCGGGATCAATCACTGGTTCCACATGGACATGTCGTACCGCGCGATCATCAACATGCTGATCATGTGCGGGTGCGTCGGCAAATCCGGCGGCGGCTGGTCGCACTACGTCGGCCAGGAAAAGCTGCGGCCGCAGACCGGCTGGACGGCCCTGGCCTTCGCCCTGGACTGGCACCGCCCGCCGCGCCAGATGAACTCGACGTCGTTCTTCTATGCGCATACCGACCAGTGGCGCTACGACCCCATGGATCCGGCCGCGCTGCTATCGCCCCTGGCCGACAGGAACCTTTTCCAGGGCGCGCCCATCGACTACAACGTGCGCGCCGAACGCATGGGTTGGCTGCCGTCCGCGCCGCAACTGGGCCGCAACCCGCTGCAGGTGGGACGCGAGCTGGCCGACCCCGCCACGGCCGCTGCCGATATCGCGCGCCAGGTCCAGCAGGGCAGCCTGAAGATGGCCTGCGAAGCGCCGGACGATCCGGCCAATTTCCCGCGCAATCTCTTCGTCTGGCGCTCCAATCTGCTGGGTTCGTCAGGCAAAGGACACGAATATTTCCTCAAGCATCTGCTGGGCACCACGCATGGCGTGCAGGGCCAGGAGGTCCTCGACGACGGCGGTGTGCGCCCGCGCGAAGTGGCCTGCGACAGCGAGGCGCCGCGCGGCAAGCTGGACCTGCTGGTGACCCTGGATTTCCGCATGTCGACCACCTGCATGTATTCCGACGTCGTCCTGCCCACCGCGACGTGGTACGAGAAGGACGACATGAACACCTCCGACATGCATCCCTTCATCCACCCCCTGAGCGCGGCGGTGGACCCGGCATGGCAGGCGCGCAGCGATTGGGACATATTCAAGGGCATCGCGCGCCGTTTTTCGGAATTGGCCGAAGGCCATCTGGGCGTGGAGCGCGATGTCGTGCTGGCGCCCATCGCGCACGACTCGCCGGCGGAGCTGTCGCAGCCCTTCGAAGTCAAGGACTGGAAGCGCGGCGAGTGCGAGCCGGTGCCGGGCAAGACCATGCCCTCGGTCCTGGTCGTGGAACGCGATTATCCCGCGACCTATGCGCGCTACACCTCGCTGGGCCCGCTGATGGACAAGCTGGGCAACGGCGGCAAGGGCATCAGCTGGGACACGAAGGACGAAGTCGCGCTGCTGGGCGAGCTGAACTACCGCGTCCCCGATGACAACGGCTCGCGCGGCCGGCCGCGCATCGACTCGGCCATGGACGCCGCGGAAGTCATTCTGGCGCTGGCGCCGGAGACCAACGGCGCGGTCGCGGTGAAGGCATGGCAGGCGATGTCCGCCACCACCGGGATCGATCATGCCCACCTGGCCGAGGCGCGCGAGGACGAGAAAATCCGCTTCCGCGATATCCAGGCGCAGCCGCGCAAGATCATTTCCTCGCCCACCTGGAGCGGCATCGAGTCCGAACACGTTTCGTACAACGCCGGCTATACCAATGTGCACGAGCTGATACCGTGGCGCACGCTCAGCGGTCGCCAGCAACTGTACCAGGACCATCCCTGGATGCGCGCCTTTGGCGAATCCCTCTGCGTCTACAAGCCGCCCATCCTGACCGGCAGCTACGAGCATATGCTGGGCACGCGCTCAAACGGCAATCCGGAAATCGCATTGAACTTCATCACCCCGCACCAGAAGTGGGGGATACACAGCACCTATACCGATAACCTGCTGATGCTGACGTTGTCGCGCGGCGGTCCGATCATCTGGATATCGGAAGACGACGCCCGGCGCATCGGTGTCGTCGACAACGATTGGATCGAGGGCTACAACTCCAACGGCGCGCTCTGCGTGCGCGCGGTGGTCAGCCAGCGCATCCCGTCAGGCATGGTCATGATGTACCACGCCCAGGAAAAGATCGTGAATACGCCGGGGTCGGAAATCACCGGTACGCGTGGAGGCATCCACAATTCGGTCACGCGGGTGGCGCTCAAGCCCACACATATGATCGGCGGCTACGCGCAACTGTCATACGGCTTCAACTACTACGGTACGGTCGGCTCGAACCGCGACGAGTTCCTGATCGTGCGCAAGATGAAGCGCATCGACTGGCTGGACGACGCACCGCCGGACCCCATCAATCCGGCCACCGAGCACAAACTGCGACAAAGCGAAGACAGCCACGCGGCGGGCGCCGCGCGGAATGCCCGCCCGGCGGCGGATAAAGGAGACGCCGCATGAAGATCCGCGCTCAGATCGCCATGGTGCTGAACCTGGACAAGTGCATCGGTTGCCATACCTGCTCGGTGACGTGCAAGAACGTATGGACCAGCCGCGAGGGCATGGAATACGCCTGGTTCAACAATGTCGAGACCAAGCCAGGCATCGGCTATCCCAAGGACTGGGAGAACCAGGACCGCTGGCAAGGCGGCTGGACGCGCAAGGCTGACGGCAGGATAGAACCCCGGCTGGGCGGCAAATGGCGATTGCTTGCCAAGATCTTCGCCAACCCGCGCCTTCCGGAAATCGACGACTACTACGAGCCGTTCACCTTCGACTACGCGCATTTGCAGGATGCCGGCGACGCGCGCGCCATGCCGGTCGCACGGCCACGCTCGCTGATCAGCGGCGAACGCCTGGAAAAAATCGAGTGGGGACCCAACTGGGAAGAAATCCTGGGCGGCGAGTTCGAGAAACGTGCCCACGACTACAACTTCGAGCAGGTACAGAAGGATATCTACGGCCAGTTCGAGAACACCTTCATGATGTACCTGCCGCGCCTGTGCGAGCATTGCCTGAACCCCGCCTGCGTGGCGTCCTGTCCATCGGGATCGATCTACAAGCGCGAGGAAGACGGCATCGTGCTGATCGACCAGGATAAATGCCGTGGCTGGCGCATGTGCGTATCCGGCTGCCCCTACAAGAAAATCTACTTCAATTGGCATAGCGGCAAGGCGGAAAAATGCATCTTCTGCTACCCCCGCATCGAAGCCGGCCAACCCACGGTGTGTTCGGAGACCTGTGTCGGGCGCATTCGCTACCTGAGCGTACTGCTTTACGATGCGGACCGCATCGAAGCGGCCGCCAGCGTGGCCGATGAACAGGACCTGTACGAATCCCAGTTATCGGTGTTCCTGGACCCCAACGATCCGGAAGTCGCCGCGCAGGCCGAACGCGACGGGGTGCCGCCCTCGTGGATCGAGGGCGCCCGCCGCTCTCCCGTCTACAAGATGGCGATCGATTGGCGCATCGCCTTCCCCCTGCACCCGGAATATCGCACGCTGCCCATGGTGTGGTACGTGCCGCCGCTGTCGCCGATCAATGCGGCGGCCAATAGCGGAGACCTGGGTATGAACGGCTACCTGCCGGATGTGGATGCGCTGCGCATTCCCCTGCGCTATCTGGCGAACCTGCTGACCGCCGGCAAGGAAGCGCCTGTGAAGTTGGCCCTCGAACGCCTGCTGGCCATGCGCGCCTACATGCGCGCCCGACACGTGGACGGCGTCGAAGCCCCCGCGGTGCTGCGCCAGGCGGCCCTGGACGTCGCCCAGGTGGAAGAGATGTACCGCTACCTGGCGATCGCCAACTACGAGGACCGCTTCGTCATCCCTACGTCGCACCGCGAATACGCGGAAGACGCGTTCGACCTGCGCTCATCCTGCGGCTTCTCGTTCGGCAACGGCTGTTCCGACGGCCGTTCCGAGATGAGCCTGTTCAGCACGAAGAAGCACAACCGCAAGATCCCGATCCGCCAGGAGCTTTGACATGGCCTCGTCCCTCCCCCCGTCCGGCGCCGTGTACGCGGCCCTGTCGGTACTGCTCGACTACCCCGGCGAGGACCTGCGCGAGGCGCTGCCGGAATTGCGGGCCTGCCTGGACGAAGCGCGGTTCCTGCCACGCGATGTCCGTGCCGGACTGCGGCGCTTCGTGGATTACCTGGCCCAGCGTGAGCTCCTGACGCTGCAGGAAAACTACGTGGCCTTGTTCGACCGGGGCCGGGCGACCTCGCTGTATCTCTTCGAACACGTCCATGGGGAGTCGCGCGACCGGGGCCAGGCCATGGTGGACCTGCTGCGCATGTACGAAGGCCAGGGCATGTACCTGCGCGACGGCGAGTTGCCTGACTACCTGCCGGTGTTCCTGGAATACCTGTCGCGCCTGCCCCCCCGCGGCGCGCGCGACCTGCTGGCCGAAACTGCCGAAATCCTGCAATCCATCACGGCGCAACTGGCCAAGCGGGGCACGCATTACAGCCTGGTCACGGCGGCGCTGCTGCCGCTGGCCGGCGGCGAACCCGTCGCGACGCCGCCCCAGGCACACGACGACGATGCCGGGGACCTTCCGGACGCGGAGCATTACGGCGCCCTGGACGCCGCTTACGCCGACGAGCCGGTGCGCTTCGTCGGCGCGGCGACGCCTGCCGCCATCCCCATCAGATTCCACGAGAAACGGCCGCAACGCTGAGACGGCCATAGCCGGCGAAGCCGGCCGCCACCGCAGACGAGGAGACTCGCGATGGACACCTACCTGCACGATTTCCTGTTCGGCATCTATCCCTATATCTGCCTGGCCGTGCTGCTGCTGGGCAGCCTGGTCCGCTTCGACCGCGAGCAATACACCTGGAAGAGCGACTCCTCGCAACTGCTGCGGCATGGCGCCCTGCGGCTGGGCAGCAACCTGTTCCACTGGGGCATTCTCGTCGTGGTGATCGGCCATTTCGTCGGCTTCCTCGTGCCGCACTGGATGGTTTCGCCTTTCCTGAATGCATCGGCCCATCAGTTGCTGGCCATGGTGTTCGGCGGAGCGGCCGGCGCCGTCGCCATCGTCGGACTGACGATATTGATCTGGCGCCGGCTGTCCGACCACCGCATCCGCCGCAACAGCCGGGTGTCGGACATCGTCGTCGTGCTGATGCTGTGGGTACAACTGGCGCTGGGCCTGGGTACCGTCGTGCTGTCCACCCGCCACCTGGACGGCGTGCTGTTCGAGCAGCTAACCAGCTACGTCAAGGGTGTCGTGACCTTCCAGCCCGGCATCGCCGGCCTGCTCGCTGGCGTGCCCCTTACCTACCAGCTGCACATCCTGCTGGGCTTCACGATCTTCCTGATCTCGCCCTTCACCCGCATGGTCCATATCTGGAGCGGCATCGCCTCCGTCGCCTACCTGATCCGGCCTTACCAACTGGTACGCAGACGCTAAGGGTCCGCCGCGATGAACGACGTCATGGAAAGCGTGGAAGTCTTCCGCCGCGGGCACGGCCCGCAAGAAGCGATACCGCGGCACGACGCCCGGCCGCCGGCGATGCCGGAATCCGTGGCCCGGGCAACGGCGCAAGCCTCGCAAGAGGCAGTGCGTGAAATCCCGGCCGGGGAGATCCGCATCAACGGACATCTCATCGAATCCAGCGCCATCGCCGAGGAAAGCGCCTTGCACGGCGAGGCGCGGGATCCCATCACGGCGGCCGCCCGCGCGCTGGCGATACGCGAGCTGCTGCGCCAGCGCGCCGCCGCGCTGGGCCTGATCGCTAACGATGGCCTTCTGGGCGACGAGGCGCTGGACGCGATGCTGGACCGCGAGCTCACCCTGCCCCGGTCCACGCCGGACGATTGTCGGCGCTACTACGATGCCCATCCCGCCCGCTTTCGCCGCAACGACATCGTCTACGCCAGCCACATCCTCCTGGCCGTGACGGACCGCGCGCCCCTGGCGCTGCTGCGCCGCAAGGCCGAGGAAACCCTGGCACAGGCTCTGGCCGAGCCCGCCGCATTCGAAGGCCTGGCGCGCGAACGGTCCAACTGCCCCTCCGCCGCCGTGGGCGGCAACCTGGGCCAGCTGCTGCGCGGCGACAGCGTGCCGGAATTCGAGCGTGCCCTGTTCGATACCCGGGAGACCGGCATCCTGCCGCGGCTCGTCAACACCCGTTTCGGTTTCCATATCGTCCGGATCGAACGCCGCGTCGATGGCGAGCCGATTCCCTTCGATACGGTGCAGCCCAATATCGCCCGATTCCTGGAGGCCCGCGCGCGCCACCAAGCCACGCGCCAGTATGTCCAGATCCTGGCGTCGCAGGCGCGCATGGAAGGCGTCGCGCTGGGGGAAGCCAACGGCCCGCTGGTCCGATGACGATGCCGCACGCCGCCCGGACAACCACCCACGAGAGACCAATATGAACTCCAACGGCGATACCGCCAGCCTGGCACCGGCCGGCCCATCCGTATCCGTCCCGGTACCCGCCACTACGCACAAGGTCAGCGCGCAGGCTTGGTCAGTTCTTTTCGCGAGCACATTGGCCTTTCTGGTCTGCTTCGTCGTCTGGATGATGTTCGGCGTACTCGGCGTGCAGCTGCGCCAGGAGCTGCACCTGAACAACACGCAGTTCGGCCTGCTCACCTCCACGCCCGTGCTGACTGGCGCGGTCATGCGCCTGCCGCTGGGCATATGGACCGACCGCTTCGGCGGCCGCATCGTCATGACCCTGCTGCTTGTCATTTGCGCGATACCGGTCTACATCGTCAGCTACGCCACGGCGCTATGGCAGTTGCTGCTGATCGGCCTATTCCTGGGCTGCGTGGGCGCGTCCTTCGCGGTCGGCACCCCGTATGTTGCACGTTTTTTCCCGCCGGCACGGCGCGGCTTCGCCATGGGGTTCTTCGGCGCGGGCACGGCGGGCGCGGCGGTCAACCTGTTCGTTACGCCATCGCTGCTGGCAGCCTACGGCTGGCGCTTCGTCCCGCGCGCCTATGCGGTAACCCTGCTGGTCACCGCGGCGATCTTTTGGCTGGCATCGGCGCGCGACCCCGGCGCGGGCAAGCGCCAGGGCTCGCTGCTGGATTCGTTCAAGGTGTTGCGCGACCCGCGCGTGTGGCGGCTCTGCCAGTACTACTCCATCACCTTTGGCGGCTTCACGGCGCTTTCCCTCTGGATGCCGCAATACCTGCAAGGCCAATACGGCATATCGCTGGTCGCGGCATCCGCCTTCGCGGCGGGTTTCTCACTGCCGGGGTCGGTGCTGCGCGCCGTCGGCGGCGGCTTGGCCGACCGCTTCGGCGCCCACAGCGTTACGTGGTGGTGCCTGTGGGTAGCATGGATCTGCCTGTTCCTGCTGTCCTATCCGCCCACGGATTTCGCCATCCATACGCTTGACGGCACCCTTTCTTTCCAGCTGCACACGCCACTGCTGGTCTTCATCGCGCTGACCTTCGTCCTGGGCGCGGTATTCGCCTTCGGCATGGCGTCCACCTTCAAATACGTCGCGGACGATTTCCCCGCCAACATGGGCGTCGTCACGGGCATCGTCGGCCTGGCCGGCGGCCTGGGCGGCTTTCTGCTGCCCATCCTGTTCGGCGCCATCCAGGACCTGGTCCGGATACGCTCTACATGCTTCATGCTGCTCTACGGCATCGTGTGGGTATCGCTGGTCCTGATTTACTTGTCAGAGGTGCGACGCACGCCCATAACAGGCCGAGCGGGCGGCTGACCGCTTACTATGAAGCGCAGGCGTCGCCCTCTTCGTCGCTGAAGAAAACGCCGCGAACCTCTGCCTCGATGGCATCCAGGACCTGGGCCGGAACCCGAGGCAGATACTGTTTGCGACGATGCTGGGAAATTCTTCCACCTTGGCTGTACGCCATTCGAATCAGCGCGTGCAGATCCTTGTTCAATACGTCGTATCGGGCGTTGATGCTCGCGCTTACCATGTCGAAGCGCTTCAAGTATTCAGTCTCCTGGATAAGCGAAGTGTCCAAAGCATAATGTGTCATGCGAAGACCGAACTCCAAGCAGTGCGTCGCATCCCAATAGCGATAAGGGTTCGCATTACCCACAAAACGCGCGTCGATGCGGTCCTCGTCGATGATCGTCACATCCCAAAGATCGCGTATCGGCCTGGAGACGCTTCCCAGTGCCCGCAAGTAGTCGGCTTCATGGTGCGACATCGCAACCGAGATGGGCAGAATTAGCCCGTCGGCAAGCTTGCCGGAGCGGCACAGGCTATGGTGGACCAGAAACCGCGAGATCCGGCCGTTGCCGTCCATGAACGGATGGATGAAAACGAAGGCGAACGATATCAAAAAGGCCTTGAGCAGCGGGTCGATAGTATCGGCGGCATTGGCGAAGGCCATCAGGACGTCCATCAACGGACGCGCCTCTTCCGGCGGGGGAGGAAGATAGCTAACACTGGACGCACGTAATCGGCCACCTTGTTGCAGCCAGTTCTGATCTCGCCGAAACGCAAAAGCTTCAAGGAGCGGATTGGTTATTGTGGCGCGCTGCAGTTCAGCGAGATACTCCTCTGACAGTTCGCGCCCTTCGTGTGCGCCATGCAACAGTTGTACAAAGCGCTTGGCCTTGTCATCGGATGGCGCCTCATGTTCGATGGCAAACGACCCACGCGTTTCGTCAAGGTACGCCCACCCCAGCGCACGGTCCAGGTTCTGGGCGCCACCGATGGAATCGACGAATGCCCATAGGTCTGCAATGATGTCTCTCGTCAGCAGCCGTTGCAACGTCTCCGTACGGCGCACCACAGGACAGAACGCCAAGTCTCCGATCCCATTGAAGTTCACCCGAAACTTGGCTTGTCTACGTACGGTTCCGCATACGTACGTGCCGGTATCAAACAGGTTGACGTAGGGTGCCGTTATGGAATTAGTGCGCAACTCCTTTCCCGTGAAGGCCTCATACAGGGCCGCGATCATCCGGGCGTACTTTCCGTTCGGCGTGGCGTCCAGGCGCGCTTGGATAACTTCGGCGGGCAACGCCATGCACGTGGCTTGGATGACTTCGAGCTCGACACCCTGGTATTTCAGCGCGAACTCCAGATGCGCGACGGGATCCCCGCTGCTGGGGGCCACGCCAGCAGGTACCTGCAGCACTCCGCCCTGTTTTCGCACGGAGAGCACCCCCGGATCGACCCTGGCCGGAAGTTGGTACCCGGAAACGCGCAGCTTCAGTTCGGCTATCAAGTAGCCGTAGCCGATTTCGCTGCGGGCGCGCGTTGCCACCATGGTTGGCCCCAAAAAAAAGTTCACTGTTACAATATTTTATTCACAATTCCGCCTTCATCAAATTTTTTATTAATTATTGGACGGATGCGGGTCTCCAAATCCGGGCCTCACCCCCAGGACGGCCCCGATAGACCGCCGTTCAGATCGAAACGCAGCGTCGCCCAGCTCAGCGCCAAAACGAAAACGGTTTGCGGACCTAATCCGCAAACCGTCGGTGATCAAATATCGATACGTTCCTGCTACGCGCACACCGGACTTCCTATGCCGATGCGCAGCCTTCGGCTTAACCGAAACGGCCGGTGATGTAGTCTTCCGTTTCCTTGCGCTTGGGCTTGACAAAGATCTGGTCGGTTTCGCCGAACTCCATCAGTTCGCCCAGGTACATGTACGCCGTGTAGTCGGAGCAGCGCGCCGCCTGCTGCATATTGTGCGTGACGATGACCACCGTGTACTCGTTCTTGAGTTCGGCGATCAATTCCTCGATCTTGGCGGTCGAAATCGGGTCCAGCGCCGAGCAGGGTTCGTCCAGCAGCAGCACTTCGGGCTTGATGGCCACGCCGCGGGCGATGCACAGGCGCTGCTGCTGCCCGCCCGACAGGCTGTTGCCGCTCTGATGGACCTTGTCCTTGACCTCATTCCACAACGCGGCCTTGGTCAGTGCCCATTCCACGCGCTCGTCCATTTCGCCCTTGCTCAGGCGCTCGAAAAGACGCACGCCGAAGGCGATGTTGTCGTAGATGCTCATGGGAAACGGCGTCGGCTTCTGGAACACCATGCCGACCTTGGCGCGGATCAGCGAGATATCCGTGCGCGTGGTCAGCAGGTTCTCGCCATCCAGCAGGATTTCGCCTTCGGCGCGCTGGCCCGGATACAGCTCGAACATCCGGTTGAACGTGCGCAGCAGGGTCGACTTGCCGCAGCCGGACGGCCCGATGAAGGCAGTGACTTTCTTTTCCCGGATCGACATGTTCACGTTGCGGATCGCGTGGAACTTGCCGTAGTAGAAATTCAGGTTCTTGACCTCGAGCTTCGAGGCGAGGGCTTGTGCGGTGTTTTCCATATCGTTTCCCAAGTGCCGCGCCGACGGGCGCGAGCGGCGGATCAGGTCGGTCGGGTCAGGACTTGCGGAACATGTTGCGGGCGACGATGTTGATCGCCAGGACGACCAGCGTGATCAGGCCGGCGCCGGCCCAGGCCAGGTTGTTCCATTCCTTGAACGGGCTGGCCGCGAACTGGTAGATCACCACCGGCAGGTTGGCCATCGGCGCGTTCATGTTCAGGGACATGAACTGGTTGGACAGGGCCGTGAACAGCAAGGGCGCGGTCTCGCCCGAGATGCGGGCGACGGCCAGCAGGATGCCGGTCATGATGCCCGAACGCGCCGCGCGGTAGCAGACCAGGGTGATCATGCGCCACTTGGGGCAGCCCAGCGCGGCGGTTGCCTCGCGCAGGCCATTGGGCACCAGCAGCAGCATGTTGTCGGTAGTGCGCACGACCACCGGCACCACGAGGATGGCCAGTGCCAGCGACCCCGCCCAGCCCGAGTAGTGGCCGACCTGGGCGACATACACGGCGTAGATGAACAGGCCGATGATGATGGAGGGCGCCGACAGCAGCACATCGTTGAGGAAGCGCGTGGCAGGCGCCAGCCAGCCTGCGCGGCCATACTCGGCCAGGTAGGTGCCGGCCAGGATGCCCACCGGCGTGCCTATCAGGGTCCCGACGCCCACCATCATCAAGCTGCCCATGATCGCGTTGATCAGGCCGCCGGCCTGCCCGGGAGGCGGCGTGATTTCGGTGAACAGGGCGAACGAGACCGCCGCGCCGCCTTTCAGCAGCAGGGTGGCGATGATCCAGAACAGCCAGAAGAGGCCGAACACCAGCGCGGCCATCGACAAGGTCAGCATGACCTTGTTGACGACACGGCGGCGCCGGTAGATGGCGTTCTGCATATTGATGACGGATACGGCCATGACGATTTTCCGACGCCTTAGTTTTTCTTGCCTTCCTGCAGCGCCAGCCGAGCCAGCAGCAGCTTGGAAAGCGCGAGGACGATAGTGGTGATGATGAACAGCACCAGGCCCAGTTCCAGCAGGGCGGACTTCTGCAGGCCGCCCGCCTCGTTGAACTCGTTGGCCAGGGCGGAGGCGATCGAATTCCCCGGCGAGAACAGCGAACCGCCCAGCGAGAAGGAATTGCCGATGACGAAGGTCACCGCCATGGTCTCGCCCAGGGCTCGGCCCAGTCCCAGCATGATGCCGCCGATGACGCCCGACTTGGTGAACGGCAGGACGACCCGCCACATCACTTCCCAGGTGGTGCTGCCCAGGCCGTAGGCCGATTCCTTCAGCATGGGCGGCACGAGTTCGAAGACGTCGCGCATCACCGCCGTGATGAAGGGGATGATCATGATGGACAGGATCAGCCCGGCGGTGAAGATGCCGATGCCGAACGGCGGGCCGGCGAACCAGTCGCCGATCAGCGGGATGTTGCCCAGCACTTCGATCAGCGTCGGCTGCACATACTGCTGGAAGACCGGCACGAAGACGAACAGGCCCCACATGCCGTAGATGATGGAAGGGATCGCCGCCAGCATCTCGATGGCGGTGCCCAGTGGCCGGCGCAGCCAGGTGGGCGAGAGTTCGGTCAGAAAGATCGCGATGCCGAACGACACCGGCACGGCGACGATCAGCGCGATGGCCGACGTCGCCAGCGTGCCGTAGATCGGCACGACGGCGCCGAAATGGCGCTTGACGGGGTCCCAATCGTTGGTAAACAGGAACGACAGGCCGTACTGCGCAAGCGTTTCGCGGCTGCCGTAGATCAACGACACAAGGACCGCGGCCAGCAGGCTGAAAACCAGGAAGGCAAATAGACGCGTAAGGTTCTTGAACAGCGCATCCATCAGCGCATTATTGTTTTGCTTCATTGGGGAAGGTGTGCCGTAGGCTACGGAGGTGTCCGCGTCATGCGGAATCGGCACATTATTATCCACTACCGCGCTCATGGATGGGCTTTCCTAGAGGAAGAGAAAGGCCCGGGCATGGGCGCCCGGGCCTTGCGGGGACGGCGTTACTTCCAGACAGCCTTGCCGTCGGCGGACTTGATGCCGCTCCAGGAGGCACGGATCTGCGTGGTCACCGCGTCAGGCAGCGGCACGTAGTCCAGGGCCGCGGCCGACTTCTGGCCGTTCTTGAAGGCCCAGTCGAAGAACTTCAGCACGGCTTCGCCCTGCACCGGCTTGTCCTGGACCTTGTGCACCAGGATGAAGGTGGCGGAGGTCACGGGCCAGGATTTTTCGCCCGGCTCGTTGGTCAGCACCACGCCCATGCCGGGCGCGCTCTTCCAGTCGGCGTTCGCGGCGGCCGCGGCGAAGGCGGACTGCTCCGGCTGGACGAACTTTCCGGCTTCGTTCTTCAGCTGCGTCCAGGCAAGCTTGTTCTGCTTGGCGTAGGCGTACTCGACGTAGCCGATGGAGTTCTTCAGCTGGCCGACATAGGCGGACACGCCTTCGTTGCCCTTGCCGCCCTGGCCGACCGGCCACTTGACCGCCTTGCCTTCACCGACTTGCGACTTCCAGTCGGCGGAAACCTTGGACAGGTAGTTGGTCCAGCCAAACGTCGTGCCCGAGCCGTCCGAACGATGCACCACGATGATGTCGGCCGAAGGCAGCTTCAGGTCCGGATTCATCGCCTTGATCTGGGCATCGTCCCACTTCTTGATCTTGCCCATGAAGATGTTGGCCAGCACGGGGCCGGACAGCTTCAGTTCGCCGGCCTTCACGCCGTCGATGTTCACCACGGCGACGGTGCCGCCGATCACGCCGGGAAACTGCAGCAGACCGTTCTTGTCCAGGTCCGCGCCGCTCATCGGGTCATCCGACGCGCCGAAGTCCACCGTCTTGGCGATGATCTGTTGCTGGCCCCCGCCCGATCCGATGGACTGGTAGTTGACCGCGCTGCCCGTCGCCGCCTTGTAGTCCGACGCCCACTTGGCGTAGACCGGGTACGGGAACGAAGCACCGGCGCCGGTGATGTCGGCGGCCTGCACGGCAAATACCGCAGCGCTCAGGGCGACGCCCAGGGAGATCTGCTTGAACACACGCATTGTGGTTTCCTTATCGTTTGTGGGTGAATGACTGCGGGAGGGTCCCCGCTTGTTCGTCATGCCCCGCATGTTAAGAGGCGAAAATGACAAGATAGTGACAGTCATAATTGTCCACCCCCGAAGCGCTGCGCGCTTCCCCCTCAAGGGGGCGACGCCAGAGGACCGGGGGGAAGGCCCACCCCCGAAAGCGCTGCGCGCTTTCCCCCTCAAGGGGGCGACGCTGGAGGACCGGCGGAGCCGGATCCTCGGCGTCCCCGATTGGCTACACCGGTTTTTTGCGTGGGGTAGTTCGGAATAATTTCAACCCCGAAGCGCTGCCCGCTTTCCCCTCCAGGGAGGGCGACGCTGGAGGGACGGCGGAGCCGGATCCTCGGCGTCCCCGCTTGGCGGCACCTGTCCGGGTCGGTCGGGATGCCGCTCGGCATATTTCACCCGGGTAAAATTCTGGCTATGCCGTGCTGCCGTTGCCCAGCTTGCGCATCAGGTGCTCATGCAGGTTGAACGGCGCCGCGCGGCTGCGCACCCGTGTGTAGTCCCCGTCCGCCTGCTGCTGCCACGCCAGTTGGTTATCCCGCAGCGCATAGGTGAACGCCTCGTCGATGACCCGCTTCTTCAATGTTTTGTCCTTCACCGGAAAGGCAATTTCGACACGGCGAAAGAAATTGCGGTCCATCCAGTCGGCGGAGGACAGATACACCGTTTCCTTGCCTTCCGCATGGAAATAGAAGACACGCGAATGCTCCAGGAAACGGCCGACGATCGAGCGCACGCGGATATTCTCCGACAGGCCGGCGACGCCGCTGCGCAGCGCGCAGACGCCGCGCACGACCAGGTCGATCTTCACGCCGGCCTGGCTGGCCTCGTATAGCTCTTCAATGACCCCGGTTTCCAGTAGCGAGTTCATTTTGGCCATGATGCGGGCCTTGCGGCCCTGGCGGGCCGCCTGTGCCTCCGCGCGGATCAGGGCCACCATGCTTTCATGCAATGTAAACGGGGATTGCAGCAGCGCCTTCAGCGTGCGGCGGGCACCCAGGCCGGTCAACTGGGCGAACACTTTGTCCATGTCCTCGCAGATATCCGGATCGGCCGTCAAAAGGCCGAAATCGGTGTACAGCCGCGCCGTGCGGGGGTGGTAGTTGCCGGTCCCCAGGTGCGCGTAGCGCCGCAGCCGGCCCTGCTCGCGCCGCAACACCACGGCCATCTTGGCATGGGTCTTGTGCCCGACCACGCCATAGACAACGTGGGCGCCCACTTCCTCCAGGCGCGCGGCCCAGTTGATGTTGGTCTGCTCGTCGAAACGGGCCATCAGTTCGACGACGACCGTGACCTCCTTGCCTGCCCGCGCCGCCGCCAGCAGGATCTGCATCAGTTCGGAATCCTCGCCGGTCCGATAGATGGTCTGCTTGATGGCCATCACGTCCGGGTCCAACGCCGCGGCGGTCAGGAAGTCGATCACCGGCTGGAAGGACTGGTAGGGATGGTGCAGCAGCCGGTCGCCCGCGGCGATCGCGGCGAACATGGTGGCGGGATTGACCGAGGGCTGGTCGAACGGGGCCGGCACCGGCGCGCGGTATTCCGGAAACAGCAGGTAGGGCCGGTCCGGCACGTTGCACAGCTGCATCAACCGCGACAGGTTGACCGGGCCGTTGACCCGATAGGTGTCGCTCTGTGCCAGCGAGAACTCGCGCTGCAGGAAGGCTTCCAGGTCGGGCGGGGTCAACTTGTCGATTTCCAGCCGCACGGCGGAGCCGAAGTTGCGCTGCGACAATTCGCCCTGCAGCGCCTGCCGCAGGTTGGTGACTTCTTCCTCGTCGACGAAGAGATCGCTGTTGCGCGTCACGCGCCACTGGTAGCAGCCCTGCATCTCCATGCCGGGGAACAGCTCGCCGACGAAAGCGCGCATCAGCGAAGTCAGCAGCACATAGCCGTCGGGATGGCCGGACAGCTCCGGCGGCATGCTGATCAGCCTGGACAATGCGCGCGGCGCCTGCACGATGGCAATGGACGCCTTGCGTCCGAAGGCATCGATACCGCGCAACGGCACGATGTAATTCAGGCTTTTGTTGTACACGCGCGGAAACGGGTGGGCCGGGTCCAGCCCGATCGGCGTCAACAGCGGCATCACGTCGCGATGAAAGGTCTCGCGCGCCCAGGCCTGCTGCGCCTCGTTCCATTCCGAGGCATGGTGCAGCACGATGCCCTGTTGGTTCAGGCAGGGCAGGATTTCGTCGTTCAGCAGGTCGTACTGGCGTCCCACCAGGATATGGACGGCAGCCTGCACCTGCTCGTAGGCTTCGCCCGGCGTCAGTCCGTCCGCGCCGACCAGGTTCGGCGTCTGCCGCTGCTGCTCCTTCAGGCTGGAAATACGGATCTCGAAGAATTCGTCCAGGTTCGAACTGACGATGCATACGTAGCGCAGCCGCTCGAGCAAGGGGGTCGAGGGATTCTGCGCCATGGCCAGGACGCGCTCATTGAACTTGAGGAGCGAGAGCTCCCGATTCAGGAACAAGGGCGGGGATGCCACATTCGAAGTCATTCGGAATTCCGTATCTTGTAAGCCAGCGGACGGGTTTTACGTCAGTTTTGTGACTATTCCATGACAGCCTGGTGTCAAACTCTGCAAGCCTACGCCCAATTTTCCTCGCGCGCGACCGTGTGCAAAATCACCTCTCTATAATGGCGCGTCTCCCCCGCTTTCTTGCTTTCAGCCGCATGGATCATCTACTGGCCGCCGTCGACCTTGGTTCCAACAGTTTCCGCCTGTCCATCGGGCGGGTCGTCCAACAGGAAGGCGCGGCCCAGATCTACCAGATCGACAGACTGAAGGAAACCGTTCGCCTGGCGGCCGGCCTGGATGCCGACAAGCGCCTGTCCGGCGACGCCGTCGAGCGCGCCATCGAAGTCCTCGAAAGATTCGGCGAAAGGCTGCGCAGCTTCCACCCCAGCCGGGTGCGCGCCGTCGCCACCAATACCTTCCGGGTCGCCCGCAATACCGCCGAATTCCTGCCGCGCGCCGAAGCCGCGCTGGGGTTTCCCATCGAGGTCATCGCCGGTCGCGAGGAAGCACGCCTGATTTTCTCCGGCGTGGTCCACACCCTGCCCCCCTCCCCCAACAAGCGGCTGGTGATCGACATCGGCGGCGGGTCCACCGAAGTCATCATCGGCAAGGGCTACGAGCCGGGCCTGATGTCCTCGCTGTACATGGGGTGCGTCAGCTACAGCCGGCAGTTCTTCCGCGACGGCGTGGTCGATGCGCATCAGATGAAGCTGGCCGAACTGGCCGCGCGCCGCGAGGCCGAAGTCATCGCCAAGCAATACCGCAAGATGGGGTGGAAAGAAGCCTACGGGTCCTCCGGCACGGCCAAGGCCCTGTACGCCATCCTGACGGAATGCGGGTTTTCCAATCGCGGCATCACCCGCGCGGGGCTGAGCAAGCTCAAGGACCGCATCGTCCGCGCCGGGCGGGTCATCCCTTCCGACCTGCCCGGTATCAAGGTGGAACGCGCCGACGTGCTGCCCGGCGGACTGGCCATCATGAGCGCGCTGTTCGACGAGCTGAACATCGACGTCATGCACACCGGTGACGGCGCCTTGCGGCTGGGTGTCCTCTACGACCTGCTGGGCCGTGACGATCAGCACGACAAGCGCGACGAATCCGTGCGGCAGTTCATGAAGCGCTATCACATCGACGTCAATCAGGCCGCGCGCGTGCGCCGCGCCGCGCTGACGCTGTTCAAGGAATCGGGCATCGAAGACGGCGGCGATCGCCACGAACTGGCGCACGCGCTGGGTTGGGCGGCGGACTTGCACGAAATCGGTTTGTCGATCGCGCACAACGACTACCACAAGCATTCCGCCTACGTCCTGGGCAACGCGGACATGCCGGGTTTCTCGCGCGACGACCAGCGCCTGCTGGCCTTGCTGGCCCTGGGCCACCACGGCAAGCTCGGCAAGCTGGAACCCCTGGTGCGCAACCGCGAGGAATGGCTGGCCATCCTGTGCCTGCGCCTGGCGGTATTGCTGTTCCGCCGGCGCGAAGACCTGGCCGCCCTCCCCCTATCGGTCTCCGTGCGAGGCGATTCCATCGTCGTACGCGTGCGGCACGAATGGCTGACCGAACACCCCTTGAGCGACTTCACCCTGCGCGCCGAAGAATCGGAATGGCGCAAGGTGGGGTTTTCGTTCGAACTGCTCGAGTTCTAAGGCAGGCACCGCCAGGCCTGCTGGATCCGGTCCAGGGCGACCGGCCCGGCAAGGCCCGGATCAGGCCGCCTTGCGCACCGGGCCGCCCGTGCCCTGCGCCGTGGCCGCGATCGACGGATCCAGCCCGAAGTGTCGGCGATACCGCTCGTCCATGCACTTCATTTCCAGCAGGACAGGGAAATCGGCGGCGTTGAAATCCGGGTCCCAGGCCGGTTCGCCGCAGATCTTGGCACCCAGTTTCAGGTAGCCCTTGATCAGCGGCGGCACGCGGGCGGGCAGCGTGGTGCTGTTGAGCTTTTCCAGCGGGTAGCGATGCAGCGGCTGCACACGGGGCAAGGTCGTATCGCCCATGTGCCCGGACACCGCTCGCCACACTTCCGCGGCGGTGACGCCGTCGTCGCGCAGGCTGACACTGGCGCAGCCGAGCAGGTAATCGTACCCGCCGCGCCGCATGACTTCCGCCACGCCGGACCACAGCAGCATGATCACCGCGCCGTTGCGAAAGTCCGGATGCGTGCAGGACCGCCCGGCCTCGACCATCCGGTCGCGAACGGCACCCAGGCCGGACAGGTCGAATTCGGATTCGGAATAATAGCCACCCGCCTCGCGGGCATTTTCGGGGGTCAGCAGGCGATAGGTGCCGACCACCCGCCCGGTATGCAGTTCGCGCACCATGACGTGTTCGCACCACGCATCGAAGCGGTCCTGATCTATGCCATCCAGCGCGTCCGGGAATACCGCGCCCATGTCCTCGGTAAAGACCCGGAAGCGCAGGCGCTGGATTTCCTCGATCTCTTCCGCCGTACGCGCCAGGCCGACGACGAGGCCGCCAGCGGCGGGATGGGTCCACGCATCGGGCGTGGCGGTACGATCGGGGTCGATGCGGACTAGTTCAAGCATTCGGCCAACTCCTAGGTGTCCGGGTAGTGTGGGCGTCATGTATGTCAGGTATTTGACCGACATGTTACGTGACTGTGAACCAACCCGCTGCGAACCCTGGCCAGGGGAAGGGCTAATTCTTAACCACAACAAAATGTAACTGCTATCCCGCCAAACCGGCGGCCAGGCTCTGCGCGCAGGCCATGGCCAGAGCGGATTCCTCCGCTTCGACCATCAGGCGTAGTTTCGGTTCGGTACCGGATGCGCGAATCAGCACGCGGCCCCTGCCCGCGAGTTCGGCCTCGACATCGCGCCGCGCGGCCAGCAAGCCCGGATGGGTCTTCCAATCCTGCCCCGGCGCCAGCGGCACGTTGATCATCTGCTGGGGATACATGCGCAAGTCAGCAATCCATTCCGCCAGCGTGGTGTCGTTGCGGCGCAGCGCGGTCAGCACCTGCAAGGCGGCGATGATGCCGTCGCCCGTGGTGTGGCAGTCCAGGCAGATCAAATGGCCGGAGCTTTCGCCGCCATACAGCCAGCCGCGCGACTGCATCTGCTCCATGACATAACGGTCGCCCACATCGGCGCGGTGGAACCCCACGCCGACCTGCTCGAGCCGCCGCTCCAGCCCATAGTTGGTCATCAGCGTGCCCACCACGCCGGCGACGGCGCCTCGCTGCATGCGTTCTTTCAGGATGGCGTAGAGAAGCTCGTCGCCGTTGTAGATGCGTCCGCTTGCGTCCACCATTTGCAGGCGGTCCGCGTCGCCGTCCAGCGCGATGCCCAGTTGTGCCCCCCGGGCGCGCACTTCGGCGGCCAGGGCTTCCGGATACAGCGCGCCCACACCCTTGTTGATGTTGAAACCGTCCGGCTGGACCCCCACCGCGTGGACGTCCGCGCCCAGCTCGCGGAACACGTGGGGAGCGATGTGATAGGCGGCGCCATGGGCCGCATCCACCACCAGGCTCAGCCCGTTCAGGTCCAGATCGTTGGGAAAGGTGCTTTTGCAGAATTCGATGTAGCGGCCCGCGGCGTCGTCCAGCCGCCGCGCGCGTCCCAGCGCCTCGGAGCTCACGCAGCCCAGCGGCTCGTCCAGCGCCGCCTCGATGGCCGCCTCGACGTCGTCGGGAAGCTTCATGCCGCCGCTGGAAAAGAACTTGATGCCGTTGTCGTGATAGGGATTGTGCGATGCACTGATCACGATGCCGGCGGTCTGGCGCAGCACGCGCGTCAGGTAGGCGATGGCGGGCGTCGGCAGCGGTCCGGCCAGCAGCACATCGATGCCCGCCGCCGAGAAACCCGCTTCCAGCGCCGATTCCAGCATATAGCCCGATATCCGCGTGTCCTTGCCGATCAGCACCTTGGGGCGGCTGGTGCCGCGCATGCCGCGCGCGAAGACCTTGCCGGCCGCATAACCCAGCCGCAGGGCGAATTCCGCGTTGATGACGGGACCGCCTACCTCACCCCGCACACCGTCGGTGCCGAAGTATTTGCGTGTACTCATGTATCGATTCCTGTGGCAAAGCGCCGGATTATTTCCCGGTTTCCCTGAGGGGATTCCGGACATCGGTGGGAATGCCGCCCTGCTCGACCGCCTGCCAGACCTTCAAGGCATCGACGGTCGCCGCGACATCGTGCACGCGCACGATGGCCGCACCCCGGGCCACGCAGCCCAGGGCGGCCGCGATACTGCCGGGCACGCGGCTGCGCACATCGCGGCCCGTGGCATGGCCGATCATGGATTTGCGCGAGACGCCCACCAGCAGGGGGTAACTGGATACGCGCAGGCTGCCCAGGCGCCTGGCCAATTGGTAGTTCTGGTCCGCCGTCTTGCCGAACCCGAAACCCGGGTCCAGCACGATGCGGCGGGGATCCACCCAGGCGCTGCGCAGCTTCTGCACGCGGGCGCCCAGGAAAAGGCCGATCTCGCCCAGCAGATCGCTGTACTCGGGTTTTTCCTGCATGGTTCGGGGTTCGCCCTTCATGTGCATGACGCACAGCCCGCAGCGCGATCCGGCCACGGCTTCGATCGTGCCCGCCTGCCGAAAACCGTAGATGTCATTGATCATGTCGGCGCCGGCATCCAGGACCGCGCGCATGACGCCCGCCTTGAAGTGTCCACCGAAAGCGGCACGCCGCAGTCGCGCAGCGCCTCGATGATGGGCAGCACGCGCGCCAGTTCCTGTTCCTCGGACACCGGGGCGGCCCCGGGACGGGTCGATTCCCCGCCTATGTCCAGGATATGCGCGCCTTCGTCGACCAGTTGACGGGCGTGGGCAATGGCGGCATCGGTATTGTCATGCTCCCCGCCGTCCGAGAACGAATCGGGAGTGACGTTGACTATGCCCATGACCAGCGGGCGCTCGAGATCGAACTCGTAGCGCCCGCATAGGAACGTATTGGCCATCTAACGTATCGCGTCCAAACCGCTATCAGACCGCCGGTGCGGTACTGTTGCCGCCGGGGGCCAGGCCGCTGGGCGGCGTGTCGGCGGTATCCGACGGTCCCTGCGGGGTCTTGGGGGGCCGCGGCGGACGGCCGGAGATAATGTCCTCGATCTGGTCCGAGTCGATGGTTTCCCATTCGAGCAGGGCAGCAGCCATCGCTTCCACCTTGTCGCGGTTGCCTTCCAGGATCTTGCGCGCCACATCGTATTGCTCGTCGATGATGCGGCGTATGGAAGCATCCACCTTCTGCATGGTGGCCTCGGACACGTGCGTCGTCTTGGTGACACTGCGTCCCAGGAAGACTTCGCCTTCGTTCTCCGCGTACACCATCGGGCCCAGTTCCTGGTCCATGCCGTAGCGCGTGACGATGTCGCGCGCGATGGCGGTGGCGCGTTCGAAGTCGTTCGAAGCGCCCGTCGTCATCTGGTCCATGAACAGTTCTTCGGCGATGCGCCCGCCGAACAGCACGGCGATGGTGCTGAGCAGGCGCTGCTTGTCCATGCTGTAACGGTCGCTTTCAGGCAACTGCATGGTCACGCCCAGCGCGCGGCCGCGCGGGATGATGGTGACCTTGTGCACGGGGTCGGTCTTGGGCAGCATGCGCGCCACGATGGCGTGGCCGGACTCGTGGTACGCGGTGTTCTTGCGCTCTTCCTCGGGCATCACGATGGAACGGCGTTCCGCACCCATGATGATCTTGTCCTTGGCCTTTTCGAAGTCGGACATGTCCACCGTGCGGCCGTTGCGGCGCGCGGCGAACAGCGCGGCCTCGTTGACCAGGTTGGCCAGGTCGGCGCCCGAAAACCCCGGGGTGCCGCGCGCCAGGACGGAAGCGTCCACGTTGGGCGACAGCGGAACCTTGCGCATGTGCACCTTCAGGATCTGTTCGCGGCCGCGGATGTCCGGCAGGGGCACCACGACTTGGCGGTCGAAGCGGCCCGGACGCAGCAGCGCCGGATCCAGCACATCGGGACGGTTGGTCGCGGCGATCACGATGACGCCCTGGCCGGATTCGAACCCGTCCATTTCCACCAGCATCTGGTTCAGCGTCTGTTCGCGTTCGTCGTTGCCGCCGCCCAGGCCGGCGCCACGCTGGCGACCGACCGCGTCGATTTCGTCGATGAAGATGATGCAGGGCGCGTGCTTCTTGGCGTTTTCGAACATGTCGCGGACGCGGGCCGCGCCCACGCCGACGAACATTTCGACGAAGTCGGAACCGGAAATGCTGAAGAACGGCACCTTGGCTTCGCCCGCGATGGCCTTGGCCAGCAGCGTCTTGCCGGTACCGGGCGACCCCACCATCAGCACGCCGCGGGGAATCCGGCCGCCCAGCTTCTGGAACTTGCTGGGATCACGCAGGAAATCGACCAGTTCCTGCACGTCTTCCTTGGCCTCGTCGCAGCCGGCAACATCGGAGAACGTAATCTGGTTGGTATTTTCGTCCAGCATGCGCGCGCGCGACTTGCCGAAGCTGAATGCCCCGCCGCGTCCGCCGCCCTGCATTTGCCTCATGAAGAATATCCATACGCCGATCAACAGCAGCATGGGGAACCATGAGACGAAGATATTCATCAGCAGCGATTGTTCTTCGCGTGCCTTGCCCGATACCTGGACGCCATATTTGAGCAGATCCGAAACCATCCACAGATCGCCCGGCGAGGTCAGCGTATACGGACGGCCGGCGTCCGGCGTCACGTAGAGCATATCGCCCTGCACGTCGACCTTGCGGATGCGACCCGCCTTGGCGTCGTCCATGAACTGCGTATAGCTCACGCCGTCCTGGGACTGGGTGCGCCCGTCGAATTGCTTGAAGACGGTGAATAGCACCAGCGCTATCACCATCCACACCGCAACTTTGGAAAATGAATTATTCAAGGTCGATCTCCTGCTTTCGATTCCGACCAGTGATTGCGGCAGCCTCTGCCATAGGACACAACCACAAGGATGTCAATAGCGATTCTACCCCGTCGAGGGGCACACGTGGGACGTTCCCCGCGGAACGCCGTTTATAGGGCTTTTCGGGGCTTTTGGCCGAATGCAAATGTAAAAAGCAGGCACGCGGGGCTGGCGCCTGGAAACTGCCCGAAACTGCAGGGCTTCCCGGTAACCGCGAAATCCGCAATATCAGCCTGGGTGCTTGAGGTTCCTCGCGACAAGAAAGGTTTCCGACGAATTGGGCCGCGACGCCTTCGGCTTGCGCTCGACCACCCGTTTGAAATGCTGCTTGAACGATTGCACGATTTGCGAAAACCCGCTTCCGTGGAAGGCTTTCACGATCAGGGCGCCGTCCGGCTTCAAATGAGCCAACGAAAATTCGAGCGCAAGGTCGCAAACGTGCTGGATACGCGCCGCATCGGCGACCCCCACACCGGACAGGTTGGGGGCCATATCCGAAATCACAAGGTCGACTGCCTGCCCGTCCAGGGTTTTTTCCAGGATTTCCAGCACCGATTCCTCGCGGAAGTCGCCCTGGATGAATTCCACCCCTGCCACGGGTTCCATCGGCAGGATGTCGAGCGCGACGATGCGCCCCTCGACGACCCCGCCCGAACCGACCAGGCGCTCGCGGGCGACCTGCGACCAGCTGCCCGGGGCGGAGCCCAGATCCACCACCACATCCCCGCGGCGCATGAGTTTTTCGGTTTCCAGGATTTCGATCAGCTTGAAAGCGGCGCGGGCCCGGTAACCCTTCTGCTGCGCCAGCTTTACATAAGGATCGTTGATATGCTGGTGCAACCAATCCTTGGAAAATTTATTCTTGGCCATTCCCGTACAATTCCGACATGCCTATATTAGAAATTACATCCCGAGAGCGCAGCGCGCTGCGGTCCGCCGCCCACGCCCTGCGTCCTGTCGTCCTGATCGGCGATAAAGGACTGTCGGATGCGGTCCTGAAGGAAATCGACGCCAACCTGACCTCGCACGGCCTGATCAAGGTGCGGGCGGGCGGAGAAGACCGCGACACGCGCGAGGAAATGCTGGCGTCCATTTGCGATGCCCTGTCCTGCGCGCCTGTCCATCATCTGGGCAAAGTCCTGATTCTGTACCGCCCCCAGCCCGGCATGCCTTCGCTGCTGGCCCCGGCCGCCCCGCCCAAGCGCAAGGCATCCGAGCCCTATACCCCGAAAAAGCTGGCCGCGGAAGGCAAGACCCTGGCGAAACCGACCCGCGCGTCGCGCAAGGCCGCCGCCGGGGAAGAAGACCGCCGTCCGGCACGCACGGAATTCAACGACGCCGGCAAACCGATGCGTCCGAGTACGCGCAAGGCCGCCCCGGCCCACGGCATCCCGCGTCGCGCGGGCAGCGCGCTCAGCCTGCGGGCCGGCGCCCGCGGCGGCGTACAGCGCCCGGCGCGCAAAACCGTCAAGCGCTAGGCGATCCGCCGCCGATGGCGCGGCGCTGCCCAGGACGCTTGCCGCTTACAGGTAGCGAACGCTGATCACCTCGTACTCGCGCACCCCGGACGGCGCCTGGACCTCGACGACATCGCCTTCGCTCTTGCCGATGAGCGCGCGCGCCACCGGGCTGGAAACGGAAATTTTGTTCGCGCGGATGTCCGCTTCGACGTCGCCCACGATCTGGTACACGACCCTGTCGCCTGAATCCAGGTCTTCGATTTCCACGGTCGCGCCGAACACGGCCCGGCCGTCGGCATCGAGCTCACCCGGATTGATCACATGCGCATTGGACAGGGTGGCCTCGAGCTCCGCGATGCGTGCCTCGATAAAGCCCTGGCGCTCGCGCGCGGCATCGTATTCGGCGTTTTCGGACAGGTCGCCCTGGGCGCGCGCCTCCGCGATGGCACCGATCACAGAGGGCCGCTCAATGGTCTTGAGCCGGTGCAATTCTTGTCGCAGGCGCTCGGCGCCGTCTACCGTCAACGGAATGGCTGACATATCGCAATCTCTACTAAAAGTGGAAAACGCCCCCGCCGGGGCGTTTCGGTAACGGTCGAAGCACGGCGGCAGCATGCCGGCCAGCAGCGCACAAACAGGGACGTATTTCCGCATGCGACGGCGGCAATGGGGCCGCCATCGCGGCACGCCCCAGCACCCGCCTTCCTGGGAAGGGCCGCCGGTTCTCCTCGCCGTGCCCGCTCTTTCACGCCGGCGTCCACGCCGGCGGCGGCAAGCTTCGACCAAAACAAAACCCCGGCTCGGAAACCGGGGCGATCAAGTGACATTGTGGTCAAAGCCGGACTGAATTGCAAGCCGCCCCTAAGGCTGAGGATAGGCGCGTCCCTGATTTCAGCCGGCCGGTGGAGCGCTCCTCCTTACGAAGCCCGCCCGGCTGGCGCGAGGGGGCGCAGCAACGCATAAAGGATAATGGCACCGAAGGTGGCCGTGCCGATGCCGCCCAGGGCGAAGCCGCCCAGCCGGACGGTGAAATCGCCGGCGCCCAGGACGAGCGTCACCGCCGCCACGATCAGATTGCGGTTATCGCTGAAATCCACCCGGTTGACCACCCAGATCCGGGCACCCGCCACGGCGATCAAGCCGAACACGACCACGGACATGCCGCCCAGCACAGGGCCGGGAATGGTCTGGATCAGGGCGCCGAACTTGGGCGAAAACCCCAGGAGGATGGCGATCAGGGCCGCCACCGCGAACACCACGGTGGAATAGATCCGGGTCACCGCCATGACGCCGATGTTCTCCGCGTAGGTCGTCACGCCCGTCCCTCCTACCGCGCCCGAGACCATGGTGGCGACGCCGTCGCCGACGAAGGCGCGTCCCAGGTAGCGATCCAGGTCGCGCCCGGTCATGGCGCTGACCGCCTTGATATGGCCCAGGTTTTCCGCGACCAGGATAATGGCCACCGGTATCAGCAATCCCGTCGCGGAGGCCTGGAACACCGGGGCGGCGAAATGCGGCAGGCCCAGCCACGCCGCGCGCGCCACGCCGGAGAAATCCATCGGCTTGCCCAGTCCCAGACCGTTGGCGCAAATCGCATAAACGATGCAGGCCAGTATCAATCCGGCCAGGATGAGCAGGCGCTGCAGCATGCCGCGCGTATACACCGCGATGCCGCCCACGCACAGTATCGTCACGACGGCCATGGACGCATCGAAGCCGGATGTCCCCATAGCGCCCTTGGCGGCGACCGGCGCCAGGTTCAGGCCGATGACGGCCACCACGGCGCCCGTGACGACCGGCGGCATCAGTGCCTCGATCCAGCGCGCGCCGCCGCCCGTGCCGGCGCTGGCCGTCCACACCAGCACGCCGATCAGGGTGTAGGCCAGCCCGCAGAGGATGATGCCGCCCAGGGCGACACCGATATTGGGATTGGGGCCGGCGCCGGCATAGCCCGTCACGGCGATCACCCCGCCGATGAAGGCGAAACTGGAACCCAGGTAGCTCGGCACCCGGCCGCCGACAAAGACGAAGAAAATCAGCGATCCGACGCCGGACATCAGAATGGCGACGTTGGGGTCGAATCCCATGAGCAAGGGCGCCAGCACGGTGGAGCCGAACATGGCGACCACGTGCTGCAGGCCCATCGCGACGGTCTTGGGCCAGGGCAAGCGTTCATCGGGCGCCATCACGGCGCCAGGCGCCATATCGCGCACCAGGCGCCAGCGCGGGAAATACGATCCGGACATACCTTCCCCTCGGTTATGTATACAAGGCGGCCGCAAGTTTATCGGGGCTCAAGTTTTTAGGGTAGCGTGCCGTTACTCATCCATGGCGGGCCGCCGTCGACGCGCGATCGATGAACGCCGTCCTGGCGTGCGCCGGCAGGCGCCTTTCGGCTGACAGACGCCGACCGTAAGGCGGCGTGTGCGGGACTCGGGCCAGGCCATCTTCCCAGGAAACGGACATGACGATTTCGGTGATTTCTTCCACATTGGCGTCCGCCTATGGCTCGACCCAGCTGGGGCCGCGCGCGCTGCAGAACAACAGCGCCGCGCCGGACGACGGCAAAGCGGCCTTGAACGGCGATGCGTCCACGGCGGGCGGCAATGGCACGTCCTCGGCCGACGGCCAGCGCACCAACACGAACTTCCAGGCGAGGCCAGCGTCGGCAACCCAGGCATCCAGCGACAGCGGCGGCGACGACGCTACCAGCCAGACGATCAAACAGCTGGAACGGCAACTGCGCCAGGTGCTGCAGCAGATCCAGCGGCTGCAGGCCAGTTCGATACCCGATGAGCAAAAGGCCCCCCAATTGCAGGCGCTGAACGCCGAGGCGGCAACGCTGCAGGCGCAGATCTCGGCGCTGATCGAACAACAGGCACAGGCCGCCAAGGGCGTGACCACGGCCTGAACGGCGGACACGGGCTTTTTCGCGGATACTATCGGATTCTCGGCGGCCGCCGCATGGCGGTTGCCGCAAGTTTTCCATTCCTCGAACGCTTTCCTTTGCCATGACAGAAATCTGGCTGATCCGCCACGGAGAAACCGACTGGAACCGGGCGCGCCGCCTCCAGGGATGGAAGGACACGCCGCTGAATGCCCATGGCCTGAACCAGGCCCGCCTGCTGGCCGAACGGCTGGCGCAGGACGCGCTCAACGGCCCCTTCGACGCCTTGTACAGCAGCGACCTGCAGCGCACTCTGCAGACGGCCGAGCCGGTCTCGACACGGCTGGATTTGCGGGTGCGGCCGGAACCCGGCCTGCGTGAGCGCTGCTACGGCGTACTGGAAGGCATCACCATGGATCGGCTGGATGTCGACCAGCCCGAGGCGTCCGCCGCCTGGAAAAGCCGCGAACCCGATCGCGCCCTGGATGGCGGCGAAACGCTGCGCCAGTTCCATAACCGCATCGTCGCCACCATCGACGACATCGCCGAACGCCATGGCGAGGAGCGGGTGCTGGTGTTCACCCACGGCGGCGTACTGGACATCGTCTGGCGCCACGCCCACGGCATACCGCTGACGCATGCGCGCGACGCGGCGCTATTGAATGCGGGCGTAAACCGGCTGGCGGTGGACAACAGGCGCTGGCACGTCATGGGCTGGGGCGACGTTACGCATATCGCGGCGCTGGCTGCCGACGACATCGTATAGGCGCCACACGCGGCAGGGCCCACGCCGCCCCGCGGCTTCTCTTATCGCGGCCCGCCTTGCCTGGGCTTGCGCGGCGCGTTGCGCGCCAGGCGATCGTATAGCGCATCGGGCAGCAGCCGCATCAGCTTCGCAGCCACACCCATCTGCCAGGGAATCACTCGATAACTGTGCCCGCGGGCGATGGCCGTGGCGGCATGCGCCGCGAAATCGTCGGCTTCCATCAGAAAGGGCATGCGATAAGGGTTGTGCTCGGTCATCGCCGTGCGGATATACCCCGGCGCGATCGTGACCACACGGATACCGTCTCGCGCCAGCTCGGTGCGCAGGCTTTCGCAATACACAGCCACCGCTGCCTTGGAAGCGCTGTAGGCGCCCGCCCCGGGCAATCCCCGCACGCCCGCCACGCTGCCGATGCCCACCAGCCGCCCTGCCCCTGCCCGGCGCATGCCGGCGATGAAGGGTTCGAAGGTGGCGACCGTCGCCAACAGATTGGTCTGGATGATGGACTGGAAGACGTCGAAATCTTCTTCTTGCTGGGTGAGCGTGCCGGCGCTGATGCCGGCGCTGGCGATCACCACATCCACCGTGCCGCCACAGCGCGAAAGGAAATCGGCCGCCGACGCATGCAGCGCCGCGCGGTCGCGCACATCCACCGCGTACCGGGGATGCTCGCCGGGCAAGGTCGACGCCAGTTCGCGCAGAGCATCCTCGCGCCGCCCAACCAGCCCCACGCGCGCGCCGCGCCCCGCATAATGCCGCGCCAGGGCGCGGCCCAGGCCGCTGCTGGCGCCCGTGATGAAAACGTGGCGCAAGGCCGGCGCGGCAGATGGCATCAGGGCCAGAAGATCCAGGCCATGACAGCCATTACGACCGCCCACTTCATGATGTAGTAGAGCGGCTTGCTTTTCTTCTTGACCCGCTTGCCGAAACGCCGCACCGCGTAGACAGAACCGAAGATGCGGTTGATGCCGCCGGTGCGGTCTCCCTCCTGGTTGGGCGAAGTGGCCGCGCGCAACAGCACGCTGCCAATGAAGTGATTGACCGCCTGTGCCCAGCGGTAGCGCATGGGGCGTTCGATATCCGCGAACAGGATGATACGGTTGATATCGGTCTTGTTCTCGGCGTAGTGAATGAATGTTTCGTCGAACACGACGGCCTCGCCATCGCGCCAGTAGTAGGTCTGGCCATCGACGTCGATATAGCAGTCGGCATCGTTGGGCGTGATCAGACCCATGTGGAATCGCAGCGAACCCGCATAGGGATCGCGATGGCGCGGCAGCCGGCTACCCGGCGGCAGGGCGGTGAACATCGCACCTTTGATGGTCGGAATACCGGCCAGCAGGCTCGTGGTTACCGGGCATAGGGCGCGCGCCGAGGGATGGTCGGTGTCATACCACTTCAGGTAGAACCGCTTCCAGCCGCTCTTGAAGAAGGAATTGAATCCCGCGTCGTTATAGGCATTCGCCACTTTGATATGGCCGGCCGTAAACAGTGCCTCGGCTTCCGCGCGGATGTCCTGCCAGCGCTGCTGCAGGATGTTGAGTTCGGGGAACTCCGCCAACGACAGGAAGGGCTTGTTCGGTACGCGCGAGAACGCGTACATGAAAACGTTGATGGGAGCCGTGAATGTGGAGTGGTCCAGGACCTGGCGGGAGAACCGATGTCGCACCCTGCCGCGATAATGCACCACGATCGCGCAAACGATAAAAAGCGCGAGTATCCACCATTTCATTTCGACCTCCAGCGCCCCGCGCTGCTCTTCCTATCCTCGGTCGTCCGACGGGTCCCTGGTCGGCAAAGCGTTTTGTCGCCAGGGGCCCGACACGGCCATGCGGCGGATCAAGCCGCCGGTTTCAGCGATGCGTGCAATTCCTGCAAAGGATACACCTGCAAGCCATGTCCTTGCCGCAGATACTGCATGCCTTCGACGGCGGCTCGGGCGCCGGCGATCGTGGTGTAGAAAGTCACCCGGGCCGCCAGCGACTGCGTGCGGATCGCGCGCGAGTCGGCTATGGCGTTGCGGCGTTCCTCTACCGTATTGATGACCAGCGAGACTTCACCGTTCTTCAGCATATCGACGATGTGCGGACGCCCTTCCGTCACCTTGTTGACCACCTGCACGGGAATGCCCGCCGCTTCGATCTCGGCCGCGGTGCCGCGCGTGGCCACCAGCTTGAAGCCCAGGGCATGCAGGCCGCGGGCGACTTCGACGGCGCGAGGCTTATCCTGCGGCTTGACGCTGATGAAGGCCGTACCGGTCTCGGGCAGACGCACGCTGGCGGCCAGCTGCGACTTCACGAAGGCCTCGCCGAAGCTGGCGCCCACGCCCATGACTTCGCCCGTCGATTTCATTTCCGGTCCCAGGATGGTGTCCACGCCCGGGAACTTGACGAAGGGGAAGACCGCCTCCTTCACCGAGAAATAACTGGGCACCACTTCGCGCGTGACGCCCTGCGAAGCCAGCGTCTTGCCGGCCATGGCGCGCGCGGCGATCTTGGCCAATTGCAGCCCGGTCGCCTTGGACACGTATGGCACGGTACGGGAAGCGCGGGGATTGACCTCCAGCACGTAGACGTCGCCGTCCTGGATGGCGAACTGCACGTTCATCAGGCCGATGACGTTCAAGGCCTTGGCCATCATGGACGTCTGGCGCTTGATTTCCGCGATGATGTCCTCGGACAGCGAATACGGCGGCAGGCTGCAAGCCGAGTCACCCGAATGGACGCCGGCCTGCTCGATGTGCTCCATGACGCCGCCGATGAAGACGGTTTCGCCGTCGGCCAGGCAATCGACGTCCACTTCCGTCGCGTTGTTCAGGAAGCGATCCAGCAGCACGGGCGAATCGTTGCTGACCTTGACCGCTTCGCGCATGTAGCGCTCCAGGTCCTGCTGCTCGTGCACGATTTCCATGGCGCGGCCGCCCAGCACATAGCTGGGACGGACCACCAGGGGATAGCCGATCTCTGCGGCATGTGCCAGCGCTTCGGCTTCCGTGCGCGCGGTGCGGTTGGGCGGCTGGCGCAAGCCAAGCTTGTTCAGCAGCTTCTGGAAGCGTTCGCGATCTTCGGCGACGTCGATGGACTCAGGACTGGTGCCGATGATGGGCACGCCGTTGGCTTCCAGGGCGCGCGCCAGCTTCAGCGGCGTCTGCCCGCCGTATTGGACGATCATGCCGACGGGATTTTCCTTGTGGACGATCTCCAGCACGTCTTCCAGCGTCAGCGGCTCGAAATACAACCGGTCGGAGGTGTCATAGTCGGTCGACACCGTCTCCGGGTTGCAGTTGACCATGATGGTCTCGTAGCCATCATCGCGCAGCGCCAGCGCCGCATGCACGCAGCAGTAGTCGAATTCGATGCCTTGCCCGATACGGTTGGGGCCGCCGCCCAGCACGATGATCTTCTTGCGATCGGTCGGCGCGGCTTCGCATTCTTCCTCGTAGGTGGAATACATATACGCGGTGCGCGTGGCGAACTCGGCCGCGCAGGTATCGACGCGCTTGTAGACCGGCCGCACGTTCAACTGGTGGCGCAGGCGGCGCACTTCCGATTCGGACGTGTCCAGCAGGAAGGCCAGCCGGCGGTCGGAGAAGCCGCGGCGCTTCAGGTGCCACAGCGTGTCGTAATCCAGCTCGGCCAGAGTCTTTTGTTCCAGCGCCAGCTCGATGTCGACGATTTCCTTGATCTGCGCAAGGAACCAGGGATCGATGTGCGTCAGGTTGTAGACTTCGTCCAGCGTGAAGCCCTGGGCGAAGGCATCGCCCACGTACCAGATGCGTTCCGGTCCGGGTTCGCCCAGTTCGACCTGCAGCTTTTCGCGATCGGTGGTTTTCTGGTTCAGTCCGTCCACGCCCACTTCCAGGCCGCGCAGGGCTTTCTGGAAGGATTCCTGGAACGTCCGGCCGATCGCCATGACTTCGCCCACGGACTTCATCTGGGTGGTCAGGCGCGCGTCGGCGGTGGGGAATTTTTCGAAGGCGAAGCGCGGCACCTTGGTGACCACATAGTCGATGGTCGGCTCGAAGGACGCCGGGGTCGCGCCGCCGGTGATTTCATTGCGCAGTTCATCCAGCGTATAGCCGACCGCCAGGCGCGCCGCCACCTTCGCGATGGGGAAACCGGTGGCCTTGGAAGCCAGGGCCGACGAACGCGAGACGCGCGGATTCATCTCGATGACGATCATGCGGCCATTGGTGGGGTTGACCGCGAACTGCACGTTCGAACCGCCGGTATCGACGCCGATCTCGCGGAGCACCGCGATGGAGGCGTCGCGCATGATCTGGTATTCCTTGTCGGTCAGCGTCTGCGCCGGCGCGACAGTGATGGAATCCCCCGTGTGCACACCCATGGGGTCCAGGTTCTCGATGGAGCAGACGATGATGCAGTTGTCGGCGCTGTCGCGCACGACTTCCATCTCGAATTCCTTCCACCCCAGCAGCGATTCCTCGATCAGCAGCTCGCTCGTGGGCGAGGCTTCCAGGCCGCGCCGGCAGATCGTTTCGAATTCCTCGGCGTTGTAGGCAATACCGCCGCCGGTGCCGCCCAGCGTGAAGCTGGGCCGGATCACCGCGGGAAAGCCCGACGTGCCCAGTTCGGTCGCGATGCGCTTCTGGACTTCCCACGCTTCGTCCATGGTGTGCGCCACGCCGGACTTGGCGGACTCCAGGCCGATATCGGTCATGGCCTGCTTGAACTTCTGGCGGTCCTCGGCCTTTTCAATGGCCTGCTCGTTCGCGCCGATCAGTTCGACCTTGTAGCGTTCCAGCACGCCGTTGTGTGCCAGGTCCAGCGCGCAGTTCAGCGCGGTCTGGCCGCCCATGGTGGGCAGCAGCGCATCGGGCCGTTCACGCTCGATGATCTTTTCCACCGCCTGCCACGTGATGGGCTCGATGTAGGTGACGTCCGCCGTTTCCGGGTCCGTCATGATCGTGGCCGGGTTGCTGTTGACCAGGATGGTGCGGTAGCCCTCGGCCTTGAGCGCCTTGCAGGCCTGGGCGCCCGAATAGTCGAACTCGCAGGCCTGTCCGATGATGATGGGGCCGGCCCCGATGATCAGTATGCTTTTTATGTCTGTACGCTTGGGCATGGTGCAATCTTTACGCGGTCTTGGCTTGGCCGGCCATCTGGCTGATGAACTTGTCGAACAGCACGAGGATGTCGTGCGGCCCCGGGCTGGCTTCGGGGTGACCCTGGAAGCAGAACGCGGGCCGGTCGCTCAGTTCGAAGCCCTGCAACGTACCGTCGAACAACGAAATATGGGTAATCCGGGCATTCTTGGGCAAGGTAGCCGCATCGACCTCGAAGCCGTGGTTCTGGCTGGTGATGAAGACGCGCTTGCTGCCGACGTCCTGCACGGGATGATTGGCGCCGTGATGGCCGGTTTTCATCTTGCGGGTCTTGCCGCCCACGGCCAGGCCCATGATCTGGTGTCCCAGGCAGATGCCGAAGACCGGCAGCTTGCGGTCCAGGAAGGCGCGCGTCGCCTCGATGGCGTAGTCGCAGGGTTCCGGATCGCCAGGGCCGTTGGCCAGGAACAGCCCGTCGGGATTCAGCTTGAGCGCATCCTCGGCCGGAGTTTGGGCGGGCACCAGCGTGATGTGGCAGCCACGGTCGGCCAGCAGCCGCAGGATATTGCTC
The DNA here is from genome assembly GCF_057362025.1 of Bordetella sp. NCBI lineage: Bacteria > Pseudomonadati > Pseudomonadota > Betaproteobacteria > Burkholderiales > Alcaligenaceae > Bordetella > Bordetella sp. The sequence continues at coordinate 56,547 of NZ_JBMQQZ010000105.1, forward strand.
TTGACCCCGAAGTCGTAGGCGACGACGTGGTACTTGCCGGTCCTGGGGTGGGCATAGCCCTGACCCAGGTGCCACGTACCTTCGTCCCACTCGCCGCGGGTTTCGATGGACACCGTCTTGGCCAGGTCCTGGCCCGACATGCCAGGGAAAGCGCGGGCCAGCGCCACGGCCTGGTCGACGTCGGTGCCGACCAGGATGCAGCCGCCCTGGGCGCCCTTCTCGCGCAGGATGCGCGTCAGCTTGCGGGTATCGATGCCGGCAATGGCCACGATACCCTGCGCATTGAGGTATTCGGGCAACGAACTGGTGGCGCGGAAATTCGACACGCGCGCCGGGCAATCGCGCACGATCAGCCCCGAAGCGAACACCTGGCGCGATTCCACGTCCTCGGCATTGACGCCGGTGTTGCCGATATGCGGATAGGTCAGCGTGACGATCTGGCCGGCATAGCTGGGATCGGTCAGGATTTCCTGGTAGCCGGTCATGGATGTGTTGAACACGACCTCGGCCACGGTATGCCCCGGCGCGCCGATGGAGATGCCTCGGAACACGGTACCGTCCGCAAGAGCCAGAATTGCAGGAGAAGGCCGATGCACGCCATCGGACCTCTCGGAAAAAAGCCCTGGAAAAAGTTGCGGCAGCACGATAAACCCCGGTTTCAGAATCAGTAAACAAACCTTGGGATTATACCGCGAACGGCCTCTTTCCCCCGAAAGCCGCGCCAGCCGGTCCTCTCCGGCCGATCAGCCCACCCGCGCCCCGCCCCCAAAAAGAGGAAGCGCGTAACACTTCGGGATGAAACAACCCACCACACCAGCACGCAAAAAACAGGTGCGGCGAAGCGGGGACGCCGAGGATCCGGCTTCGCCGGTCCTCCAGCGTCGCCCCCTTGAGGGGGAAAGCGCGCAGCGCTTCGGGGGTGGGCTACACCTTTTCGGTTTCGCCGGCGCGCGGCTGCCACTTCATCAGGCGGCGCTCGACCAGCGTCACCAGGCCGTCCAGCACCAGCGCGAACGCCGTCAGCACCACGATGCCGGCGAATACGGTGTTCACGTCCAGCGTGCCCTCCGCCTGCAGGATGAGGTAGCCCACCCCGCTGGCCGAGCCCAGGTACTCGCCGACGACCGCGCCGACGAAGGCCAGGCCCACCGACGTGTGCAGGCTGGAAAACACCCAGCTGGTGGCCGAAGGCAGGTAGACGTAGCGCAGCAGTTGGCGACGGTCGGCGCCCAGCATGCGGGCATTGTCCAGCAGCGTCGTGCTGACTTCGCGCACGCCCTGGTAGACATTGAAGAACACGATGAAGAACACCAGCGTGACCGCCAGCGCCACCTTGGACCAGATGCCCAATCCGAACCACATGCCGAAGATGGGCGCCAGGATGACGCGCGGCATGGAATTCGCCGCGGTGATGTAGGGGTCCAGGATGGCACTGGCCTTGGGCGACAGCCCAAGCCACAGGCCGCAGGCCAGGCCGGACACCGTGCCGATCCCGAAGGCCAGTACGGTCTCGGCCAGGGTGACCCACAGATGCCGGTAGATATCCCCGTCCGTGACGAACCAGGCCCAGATCCGCTGGGCGACTTCCCAGGGCTGGCCGAAGAAAAATGCGATGTTGGGGCTGCGCGAGGCGATATGCCAGCCCAGCAGCAGCACTACCAAGAGCGACACCTGCCAGATGCGCAGGGATTTGGAACCGGTTTTGATCATGATGGACGCGGAAGCGCGAGGCTCCTTCCGTTAAGGCCGTCAGGCCCGTTTCTGCTGGGCGTAGCCCTTGAGCACTTCCTCGCGCAGCACATCCCAGATGGCGGCGTGCAGTTCGACGAAGCGTGGATGCGTGCGGACTTCCGCCACGTCGCGCGGACGCGGCAGGTCGATGACGAATTCTCCGATGGGATGCGTGGCGGGCCCCGCCGACAACACCACCACCCGGTCGCTCATCGCGATCGCCTCGTCCAGGTCATGCGTAATGAAAAGCACGGCCTTGCGCTTGGCCATCCAGAGCTCCAGGACCTCGTTTTCCATCAGCTGCCGCGTCTGGATATCCAGGGCCGAAAACGGCTCGTCCATCAGGATGATGTCGGGATCGCGGATCAGCGTCTGGGCCAGCATCACGCGCTTGCGCATGCCGCCCGACATCTGGTGCGGGTAGCGCTGCTCCGAACCGCCCAGGCCAACGCGGCGCAGCCACTCGCCGCCGCGTTCGGCGGCTTCCTGCGGCGATATGCGGGCGAACTGCAGTCCGGCGGTCACGTTATCCAGCGCATTGCGCCAGGGCATCAGCGCCTCGCCCTGGAACATATAGCCCGCGCGGCGATTGATGCCGGACAGCGGCTCGCCGAACACGCGCACCTGGCCCGACGACGGCGCCAGCAGGCCGGCCCCGACATTGAGCAGCGTGGATTTGCCGCAACCGGTCGGCCCCACCACCGACACGAATTCGCCGGGGGCGATGGACAGGCTCGCCTCCCGGACGGCGGTGTAGCGCGCGCCGCCCTCGCGGGAAACGAATGTGCAGGTGATGTTGTCCAGCGAAAGCGCGGCGTCAGCCATTCGGATACTTCTCGTTAGCGCGCTTGGCGAACTCATTGGTCCACATCTTGGACGGGTCGACCTTCTTCGGATCGAAATCGGGCACGAAGGCCGCCAGCGCCTTGACGGCCGTAGCCGCCCCGTCCTCGGGGAACATGCCATCCGGCGAGAAGCCATCCATGCTGGCGCGCAGCGAGGCCTTGTAGACCTCCGGCTCGCCGAGCAGATAGCTCTTGGGCACCGCGTTCGCGATGGCGTCCAGGTTGTTCTTCTGCGCCTGGATCCACTTGTCGGCACGCACGATGGCATTGGCCAGCGCCTGCACGGTATTCGGATTGGCATCGATGTAGCTTTGCGCGCAGTACAGGCAGCCGGCCGGCATATTGCCGCCGAAGATTTCGCGCGTATCCTTGAGCGTGCGGGTATCGACGATGACTTTCAGGTCGCCCGAGTGCTCCAGGGAAGTGACCACGGGGTCGGTATTCGAAATGGCATCGATCTGGCCCGTCTTCAGCGCGGTGATGGCGCCGGCGCCGGCGCCCACGCCGATGATGGAAACATCGGAGGCCTTCAGGCCATGCTTGGCCAGGAAGAAGTTGACCACCATGTTGGTCGACGAGCCGGGCGCGGTCACGCCGATCTTCTTGCCTTTGAGGTCCGCCGGCGACTTGTAATTCGCCATGGTCTTGGTCGACACGCCGAAGCCGATCATCGGAGCACGGCCCTGCAAGACGAAATCGCGGTAGAACTGCCCTTTGGACTGCAAGTTCAGGGCGTGCTCGAATGCGCCCGAGACAACATCCGCGCTGCCACCCACGACGGCCTGCAGCGCCTTGGCGCCGCCGGCGAAGTCGGCGATGGTGACATCCAGGCCTTCATCCTTGAAATAGCCGCGGACTTCGGCGATGGTCAGGGGCAGGTAGTAGGTCAGCGGCTTGCCGCCGACCGCGATCGCAACCGCTTTCTTTTCCAGCTTCTGCGCCCGCACGATGGCGGGGGCCAGGCTCAGGGTGCCAGCCGCGCCAGCAAGCTTGAGCCATTCACGTCGAGTCACGGACATTTTCTTGTCTCCAGGTGATGAATCCTATGTGCCGATGGCGCCCGAGGCAGCCAGGGCGGCGACAGCCGCAGCATCATACCCCAGCGATTTCAGTACTTCCTCGGTATGTTCCCCTAAGCGCGGGCCCAGCCACCGTGTGGCGCCGGGCGTTTCCGACAGCTTGGGGGTGACGGCCGGCAGCTTGACCGGCGTGCCGTCCGGAAAACGATGCTGTTCGATCATGCCGCGCGCCAGGAACTGCGGGTCGCGGAACATATCGGCCACGCTGTAGATCTTGCCGACCGGCACATCCGCCTGTTGCAGCACGTCCAGCGCCTCGTCGATGGTGCGCGTATCGCACCATGCCTGGATGGCCCCGTCGATGTCGCCCACCCGCCGTGCCCGGCCGTCGTTGCGCGCCAGCGCGGGATCGTGAGCCAGGTCCTCGCGGCCGATGGCCAGCATCAGGCGATGGAAGATCGCATCGCCGTTGCCGGCGATGACGATATTCTGCCCATCGCGCGTGGTGTACGTGTTGGACGGCACGATACCGGGCAAGGCGCCGCCCGTGCGCTCCCGCACCACGCCGGCGACGTCGTACTCCGGCACCAGGCTCTCCATCATGTTGAAAACGGCCTCGTAAAGGGCCACATCCACCATCTGGCCCTGGCCGCCGGCGCTGCCGTTCCAGCGTCCGCCCGTCGCGTCGCGATGGCGCAGGGCCATCATGGCACCGATGACACCGTGCAAGGCGGCGATCGAGTCGCCGATCGATATGCCCACGCGCACCGGCGGGCGATCCGGATGCCCGGACACATAGCGCAGGCCGCCCATGGATTCCCCGATCGCGCCGAAGCCCGGGCGATCCCGCAGCGGTCCGGTCTGTCCATAGCCCGACAGGCGCACCATGATGGTGGCCGGGTTCAGCGCCCGCAACTGCTCATAGCCGAGCCCCCATTTTTCGAGGACGCCGGGGCGGTAGTTTTCGATGATTACGTCCGCGTCCAGCGCCAGCTTCAAGGCAATCTCGCGGGCCGCGGGATCCTTCATGTTCAGCGCCACGGAACGCTTGTTGCGCGCCTGCACCGTCCACCACAGCGAGTTGCCCTCGTGCAGGTGACGCCAGGTACGGATCGGGTCGCCGCCGCCCTTGCCGTCCGGGCCATCGGGGGTTTCGATTTTGATGACATCGGCGCCGAATTCGCCGAACAGGCGCGCGGCGAAGGGCCCCGCTATCAGGGTTCCCAGTTCAAGGACTTTCAATCCGGCCAAGGCCGACATGGCGGCAGTCTCCGTTGTCTTCGCCAGCTGGGGCGCGGGTCGGCCGACCCGGCCTGCTGAGGTTTTTGCTTCTATGCGCTTCGGCTGTCGAGCCGGGCGGCGCGAGGGGCACGGCCGCCTCGAGCGATGCGGTCGCGGCCCGCCGGTCGCGAAATCGACAGACTCACGGCGGTCAGGTGGATTTGCGCTCCATCAAGGCCCACGCGATCGTCCCCGCGTCCACGTACTCGAGCTCGCTGCCGGCGGGCACTCCCCGGGCCAGGCGCGTCACGGACAGGCCGCGTTCGCGCAGAGACTCGCCAAGGAAATGCGCGGTGGTCTCGCCCTCCGCCGTGAAATTGGTCGCCAGGATGACCTCCGTCACGGCGCCATCGGTCGCGCGTGTCAACAGGCGCTCGAAATCCAGTTCACGCGGCCCGATGCCTTCCAGGGGAGCAACCCGGCCCATCAGCACGTAGTACAGGCCGCGATAGCCGTGGCTGGACTCGATCATGTTCAAGTCCGCGGGCGTTTCGACGATGCACAACTGGGAGGGATCGCGCTTGGGATTGCTGCACGTAGCGCAGATATCCTCTTCAGTGAAGTTGTTGCAGCGGGCGCAATGCCGCAGGTTGTGCACCGCCGACGCCAGGGCCTGGCCGAGCAGGTCCGCACCGCGCGGATCGTGCTGCAGCAGGTGATACGCCATGCGCCGGGCCGAACGCACGCCCACGCCGGGCAGGCGCCGCAGCGCCTCGATCAACGCGCGCAGGGGTTCGGGTTCGGGAAGGGAAGGATCCATGGGACATGCGGACGCCGGCCGGCACGCGTGACGCGTGCGCCGCCGGCGCGCCGGCTGTTCAGAACGGGAACTTCATTCCCGGCGGCATGGGCATGCCGGCCGTCACCGAAGACATTTTTTCCTGGGCGGTGGCTTCGGCCTTGCGCAGCGCATCGTTGAAGGCGGCCGCGACCAGGTCTTCCAGCATGTCCTTATCGTCGCCGACCAGCGAAGGATCGATCACGATGCGCTTGACGTCGTTGCGGCACGACATGGTCACCTTGACCAGGCCGCCGCCGGACGTCCCTTCGACCAGGATGTCGGCCAGCGCTTCCTGCGCCTTCTTCATGTTTTCCTGCATCTGCTGGGCCTGACGCATCAGCCCGGCCAATTGTCCTTTCATCATGATGGAAGCATCCTTTTCAGCGGATAAATAAATTGAGGGTGGCGTGGACGCCTAACGAGGCGCCGCCGGTGGATCGACGTGGCGAATGGACCCGGGCACGACCTGGGCGCCGAAATCCGCCAGCAGGGAACGCACGAAGGGGTCGGCCTCGACCGCGGCCTCGGCGGCGCGCTGCCGTTCCGCGCGCTCGTGCTGCGCCACCGCGTGCGCGGTGGCATCGCCGGTGGCGCCCACCAGGACATCCAGCCGCAAACTTTGGCCGAAGTGCTCGCACAACACCGTCTGCAGGCGCACGCGGCTGGCGCTGTCGGCCAGCGTGCGGACGGCGACGCGAAGCATAACGGTATCGCCCTGCACGCCGTGCCACTCGCTCTGCCGGGCCAACTCGGCCGCCAGGCCGGTCACCGGGAGGCGCGCGGCCAGTTCCGGCCAGGTGGCCTCGGACATATCCGTCACGCGCGGCCGCTGGCGAGCCCGGGCGCCGGCAGCGCGCGCGGGGCGCACCGGCGCGGCATCCCGCACCGCGGGCGCACGAGCGCCCGTCGTCGTCGCCAAGGTTTCGAAATCGTCATCGTCGGGGCTTGCAATGAAGCCCCCGTCATCGGGGCCGGAGGGCCCGTAGCCGCCTTCCGCGTCGTCGGGAATGACTTCATCGACCCATGCGGGCGGCGCATCGTCATCGCGCGGCGCGCTGCGAGGCGCCGCGTCGGGACTTGCGGCGTGGCCGGAGGTGGATTCCGGCGCATCGTCCCATGGGGCGATGCCGGCTGCCGGCACGGGCGCGGGGGAGGAGGAAGCGGCGGGCGGTGTCACCGCCAGGGCGGCCGCGCCGGCCGAAGGCGTTGTCGACTCCGGTCGGCTCATCGCCGTTCCGGCCGCGGGCTCGGCGAGCCCGCCAGCAGACGCGGGCTCGGCTGAGACTGTGACGGACGAGGGCACGGACGCTGGCGTCGCCGGCGCGGACGCGGCGGCGGAAGCGGCAGTGTCCGCTGCCGCCGGCACGGAAGAACCGGTGGAAGCGGCGACCGCGGCCCCGGCCGTAGCGGCCGACGCCGAACCGGCATCCGGGTCCGATACGCTGGGCGTCGTCGATCGGTTCGATGGCGTCGCGGCGGCCGCTGCCATCGGTGCGACCGGCTCAGCCGGAGCAATCGATGCCGCCGACGCCGTCGATGCGGCCGCCGTTGCATCCGATGCGGAGCCAGGGTTCGATACGGAGGCACCGTTCGATACGGAGGCACCGTTCGATACGGAGGCACCGTTCGATGTGTCGCCGGCCCTCGGCGCAACGGAAACATGCGAGGCGGCGGATGCGGGCTGCGCAGCGGTCCCGCGCGGCTCGACCGGTGCGGCTGCCGCAACGGGCGCGGCCGCCGCGGCGGATGCCGTAGCGCCTGCCGTGCTCGACGCCGGTGACATGGCCGGCAGGGATTGCGGCCCGGCCTCTCCGCTCAGGGATAGCATGCGCAGGCAGGCCATCACGAAGCCGGCGTATTCGTCCGGCGCAAGTGCCAGTTCACCTCGGCTGTGCACGGCGACCGAATAGAAAAGCTGCACCGCGTCGGGATGCAGGCTGCGCGCGAGGCGAGCAATATCGCCCGCCAGCGGATCGTCCGACGAGATGGCGCCCGCCACGCGCTGCTCGATGGCGACCCGCGACAATAGCCCCGCCAGGTCCGCCAAGGCACCGCCATACGACAGCCCGCGGGTCGCCAGCTCATCCGCCACGGCCAGCACGGCCGGCGCATCGCCAGCGCCGAGCGCGTCCAGCAGGCGCACCAGGTGCCGCTGGTCGATGGTACCCAGCATGCCTCGCACGGCTTCCTCGGTGAGGTTGCCCGCGCTGTACGCAATGGCCTGGTCGGTCAGGGACAACGCATCGCGCATGGAGCCGGAAGCGGCCTGGGCGATCAACCGCAACGCCGGCACTTCGAAGGCCAGTTGTTCGTCGCCCAGCACCTGGCGCAAATGGCCGACGATGGAGTCGGGCGGCATCTGCTTCAGGTTGAACTGCAGGCAACGCGACAGCACCGTGACCGGAATCTTCTGAGGATCGGTGGTCGCAAGGATGAACTTGACGTGCGGCGGCGGCTCTTCCAGCGTCTTCAACATGGCGTTGAAGGCATGGCCGGTGAGCATGTGCACTTCGTCGATCATGTAGACCTTGAAGCGCCCCGCCCCTGGGGCGTATACCGCCTGCTCCAGCAATTGCGTCATTTCATCGACGCCGCGATTGGAGGCCGCATCCAGCTCGAGGTAATCGACGAAGCGGCCGGAATCGATTTCCGTGCATGCCTGGCACACGCCACACGGCTTGGACGTGACGCCCGTTTCGCAATTGAGGGACTTCGCCAGGATGCGCGACAGCGTGGTCTTGCCGACCCCGCGGGTGCCGGTGAACAGCCAGGCATGATGCAGCCGCTGGGTATCCAGCGCGTGCGTCAGGGCACGCACCACATGATCCTGCCCGACCAGGGTATCGAACGAGCGAGGCCGCCACTTACGGGCCAATACGAGATAGGTCATGGGTGGATTGTAGAGCGGGCGGCGCGCAGAACAAGAAAGGACGGAACGATGCCGGGCACCTGATCCGTCCTTTCTGGCGTATGCGGAAGGCGAGCCTTACTCCGGCACTGACCCTAAACGGCTATGGCTGCTTCGTTCCCGACCTGACCAGGTTCACCGCCGGACCATGCGAAGGGGCCCGCCAGTCGAGATTCTAGCAGGTCGCGACACCCATGCGCCGAAGCAGCGCCAGGCAATCGCATCGCATAGGCAAATAAATGAGGGACACAAAAGCCATCCGGCCACCCGTCGCCACGAAGCCCCGAGTCGATCGCAACCCGCATCGGCCGCCCTGACGTCGATAAGGACCGACAAACCCGTGGCCGCTCGACGGGGCGTCGATGGCCAAGCGCAAGCCGCCGAGCCATCGAAGTGATCGAAACGGCCGACACCCGTATCCCCTGACAAATCAATTACCGCACTGCCACGGAACGGCTGAATCATTCGATAAGAAATTCGAACGTGCGACGGAATCCATCCGGCCGCAGGCCCGTTTCATGGCCGAAGAGCCGAAGAATATTCTGCGCCCTTATGCGCAGATTTCGCGTCCGGACGAGACGCCCGGCGACGCCAGGAAATTGCGGGACGAAATGCCGGGTGAATTTTCGACCCGGTGGCAAAAGGCATAACGCCATCCGGGGCTCTGTGCGCCGGCATGGTTATTCCCCCATGCCGGCCTGCATGCGGCGCATACGCGGCGAGACTTCGGCGTCCCATCCGTTTCGCGATTGCCCGATCCCCGCGGCATTCGCAAGGTCCCGGCGGTAATCCCGTCCGCAATGCAACACAAATAGGGACGGGCTGGAACCGCCAGGCCACGCTGTGCACGAACGGCCCGTATTGACCGGCTCCCGGATCAATAGCCACATGGAGATTTCAAATATGACCATCAGCGGAAATTCATTGGTAAATGCCATCGTGTTCAGTCGCGACCCGGCGTATCTGGCACAACGAAACCAGGACGACGCGGAGTTGCAACTTATCCCGAAGGAAGACCGGTCGTTTCTCTATGCCCGTGGGGTATCGGGAAAACCCACCTATGACGCGGACCGCGTCATGTGCGTGGCCGAACGCATTTATGCGGATCCCGCCAACCCTGACAAAAGAATGCAGGTTTCGGATCTGGCGTACTACGGCGGCGAGGTCGCCAAGCACAACGAGTCCGCCATCGCGTCGCTGGGTTTCATACTCCAGCAGCCGTTCCTGGACGAGACGGTGAAGGCAAACATGCAGCAGACGCTGGACAACCTTGTTTCGACGCGCGAAACCGCGAAGGGGCAAATGGCCAATCTGCTGGCCGACGCCAAGCTTCTCCTCATGCAGCGTGGGGTCCATGAAGAAGCGCAGGTCATCGAAACCATGGAAATGATCGACGCAGTCCTGCGCAATATGCAAAACGCCGAAGGGCCGAGCACGTCGGGATACTCAGCTGAATTTCTCGAACTCTACTCCAGCGAGGTCAAACGCAATTGCGAGATCGCGGTGGGCCGGGGAAGAGACCCCTTCCCCATGATGGAACATCTGTCCAAATCCCGCGGTAGCGGCGCGCCGGACGAGCAAAGACTGCAGAAGGCGGTCGAATCGGTACAGCCGCAGGCCCGCGCCATGGCCGACAAACTGAAAGAAATCCTGGCTCCTTTTGCGCAACCGCTACACCAAGATGCCGCCCCCGCGTCCACCCAGGACAAAGCCCAGGGCAAGGTACTGGGCACGTGGCAAATGGCCTAAGGGCTGCGTTAACGGCCTGTTGGCCCCAGGCGGCACAGGCTGCGTCCGGTAGGCGCGGCCAACCGGCCACGCTTACTTCGAAATGGCCTTCACGATCTGATCGGTGTTGAATCGCATCAACTTTTCGTAGGTCGGCACGGGGCCCTTCGAGTCCGACAATGCCTCGGGATAGAGTTCGCCACCCGGCCGGGCCCCCGTCGCCTTGGCGATCTGCTCCACCAGTCGCGGATCGTTCGAGTTCTCGAAGAAATAGACGCGAACGTGCTCCTTGTTGATCTGCTCGATCAGTTTGGCGACGTCGGCGGCCGAGGCTTCGGTCTCGGTCGACAAGCCCTGCGGCGCGAGGAACTGCACCCCGTATGTCTTGCCGTAGTAGCCAAAGGCATCGTGGCTGGTCAACACTTTGCGGCGTTCGGCCGGCACGGCCGCCAGGTCCGCGCGGATAGCCGCGTCCAGCGCCCGCAAGCGTGCACGATACGCATCGGCGTTGCGCTGGAAGGCAGGCGCATCGTCCGGGTCGGCCTTGGCCAGGGCCCGCTCGATGTTGCCGACCCAGACCAGGACGTTGGGAATGCTGTTCCACACATGAGGATCGATGACGCGCTTGCCGTCCTCGTCGAAGGTATGCGTTTCGATTCCTTGCGATACGACCACCGGCGGCGCCTTGGCGCCGGCTGCCTTCGCCAACCGCTGGAACCAGGTTTCCAGGCCTTCGCCGCTGATAAAGGTGACGGCGGCCGCGCCTACCCTCCTGGCATCGGCGGGCGACGGCTCGAAGTCGTGCGGATCGCCGTTCGGCGGCACCAGGCTCCTGACGGCGACGTGGTCGCCCCCGACATGCTTCACCACGTCGGCCAACACCGTAAAACTGGCGACGACGTCAATAGTCTTTGCAGCCGCCCCGTTCATCGCCGCGAAGAAGATGACGGCGCTACCGACCGCCGTGCGCAATACGCGTTTTCCTATCATGCCGACATTCCTTTGCTCTGAATCAGCCCGCCAGGCGCGGACGCTTTAACCGTCGCGCCAGAATGCCCGACGGCGCTCCCAGCAGCGACAAGACGTAGATCCCGCTGATCACCAGGATGATCGTCGGGCCCGATGCGAGTTCGAGGTGATAGGACAGCAACAATCCCAGGAACCCCGAGAATGCGGCCACCGCGGCGGCGATCATGGCCATCGCGGTCAGCGTCCTGCCCCAGAGCTGCGCAACCGCCGCGGGCAGCATCATCATGCCGACCGCCATAAGCGTGCCCAGCGTCTGGAAGCCGGCCACCAGGTTGACGACCAGCAGGAACAGGAATAGCAGGTGGTAGAACGCCCCATGCCCCTTGACCGAGCGCAGGTAGCCAGGATCGAAGCATTCGGCGACCAGCGGCCGATAGACCAGGGCCAACGCGACCAGCGTGAAGGACGCGATACCCCCGACCATGAAGATGGCATCCCGGTCGATAGACAGGATGGTGCCGAACAACACGTGCAGCAGGTCGATGTTCGATCCGCGCAGCGATACGATCAGCACCCCCAGCGCCAGGGAAGCAAGGTAGAACGTGGCGAAACTGGCGTCCTCTTTGAGGGCAGTTCCGCGGCTGACCACGCCCGACAGCAAGGTGACGCTCAATCCCGCGATGACGCCGCCGATTCCCATCGCGAACAGGGACAACCCGCCGGAGACAAGAAACCCGATCGCGGCGCCCGGCAGCACGGCATGGCTCATGGCATCGCCCACCAGGCTCATCCGTCGCAGCATCAACACCACCCCGACGGGCCCCGCTCCCAGTCCCAGGGCAACCGAGGCCACCAAGGCGCGGCGCATGAATCCATATTCCGCGAAGGGAAGCACGACCGCCGAATACAGGCTCATGCCCTTGCCTCCCCGCACACGCCGGCATTCTCCTCGCAGGACTCCGGCAAGCCCAGGCCGCGCGCGCGCAGCAGGTTTTCCTGTGTCATGACATCCTCTGTTTTCCCCCAGGCGAGCGGGCGGCGGGAGATCAGCAGCGTTTCAGGAAAATACGAGCGCACCAGCTCGAAGTCGTGCAACACGGCGATAACGGTGCGGCCGTCGCCGTGCCAGCGCCGCACGATGTCCAACAGGTCGCGCGTCGTGGCGGCGTCGATGGCGGTAAAAGGCTCGTCCAGCAGGACGACCTTGGCATCCTGAAGCAGGAGCCGCGCAAACAGCACGCGCTGCATCTGCCCGCCCGACAGCGACCCGACCCGGCGGCGCTCGTAGCCATCCAGGCCCACGGCAGCCAGCGCATCTGCCGCCTCTTCGGCGATGGCCCGCGTCACGCCCCGGAAGGGTCCGATGCGCCGCCAGGCGCCCAGCAGCACGACGTCGGCCACCGTAAGCGGGAACTGCCTTTCGATCGTGCTCGCCTGCGGCAGGTACCCGAAGTCCTCTGTCCTGAGCGTGCCGCGATCGATAAGCCCGTCGATGTGGCATCCCTCTTTCATCAATGCCTTGAGCAGCGTCGACTTGCCGGCGCCGTTCGGTCCGACGACCGCGGTCAGGCTACCCGGCGAAAAGACCCCTGATAGATGGCGCACGGCAGGACGCCGGTCGTACGCCAGGGTGACGTCGGACAAGCGGATGGCGTGGCCCGTCATGGCAGCGCCACCGCCCAGGCAATCGCCAGCCACAAGCCGCAAAGAACGGTCGACACGCACAACAAGCGGTACACGGCCGGCCGAGCCAGAAAAGATCGCTGGTAGACCAGGTGGCGTTGCGCGGAATGCTCTGAGGGCTGCATGGCGATGGCAGCCCAGGAGGGACAGGGCTGCACGAAGAAGAGGAAAAGACGCTGATGGAAAAAGAGGTGGATGGAAGAGGCGGTCGTCCAGTAATGTTATAACATTACCAATCTGACGAGAAGCTGGAGCAGACCTGGCGCAAACGACCGGCACGCCCCTTCACCCTTCCCGCGCCGGCCAGACCCGCCGGCGAGCCGTGTCCGACCATCGCGTCAGGCACCCGCGCCACGTCAGGCCGCAAGGCAGCCGACGCCGAGCGCGACGGCGATTCATGATATAGTTTCGGCCGCACTTAGCCCGGAAAATCAAGGCGTTAGGACTGGCTTCCCAGCTAGCGCCAACGTGCCCGGCCCCCGCCGTTCCAGGCCCGGCCGCTCGTTGCTCCTAAACGCGAAGCAAGGGCGCCATAAAAGACCGGCAGCCGGGGGCTCGCCAGCCCGGGAAAAGCACGTCTCGCCGTAGTTAACGGCGAACGCTACAAGCCGGAAACCCGCATGGATACTAGCTTTTGCGGGTTTGCTGTAGTAGTTCTGTAGTAGTTCCCTCCGCATCGTCCCCTCTGTTTTTCTTCACGGTCAGCATGGCCAGCCTGGTTGCGCGCGCGATGGGCACCAGGCGATCCGACGGCCGCTGGCCACCAGGCCGCCGCCACCGGTACCACCGCATGCCGGCGTCCGCCGCATGTTCCCCCGGTCCCCGATCGGAGCCGGCATCCCACTGCCGGCCCCCCTGTGCTGGCGGGCTCGGCATACCCCTGCCGACACATCCACGCACCCAGCCGAGCGCATGGACGAACGACACGCAGAAACGCCTCGAAAACCGCCGAATCTGGCCGTCCGGAGATTTTTGAGGACGGGTCGGGAATAACCTAACCTTCCTAACCGGGATCAGAGGATCGGCCGGAAAGCCTCTATTCATGCGGGTTTCCGGCTTTTCGCAAAACCTAACCTTTTTCTAACCAATAGCTAACCAGGTTAGGTTTATGCACCCTGACCTCAAGATAAACAGAATTCCTTATAAGTCAATTACTTACAATTCGGTTAGGCTTTCGGTTAGGTCAGGTTAGGTTTTAACCCTAACTACATTATTATTTATTTTTCAATGACTTACGGTGGTTTTGGGGAGCCGGTTAGGGAGGTTAGGCTTTTCCCGACCCCTCCCGCGATCTGAGGACAATCGGCCCTTTGATTACGGGCAAACCCTCGTGCCCCTCACGGGTCCCGGTTGCAACCGGATTCCATGGCTCAAAACCTACATACGCCGAGTGCCAGCTGGCCCGAATAGGCTCAGATTTCCACTGCTACAACCCGTAATGTGTTGTTGCACGCATAGTACGATTGGGACTACTTCAATCGGAGGGTGAGACTATGTTCAGCAGGCTTGGGATCAGCGTCGGCAACTTATTGCTCGATCTTGAAAACTATCGCATCGTCAAACAGACCAGCCAGAAGGGCGCACGTGATGCCATCATCACCGAGCAAGGACGAAAGCTCGTCAAGCTGGCAGAGGACATTGTTGCGATAGGTCTCAATCCTTTCGACCTTCCAATGGTCATAGATGCCAATGACGGCAACGAGAACTACACCGTAATTGAGGGCAACCGTCGACTGACCGCAATCCAGTTAATGATGCAGCCGGAGCTTGCCAGAGACACCACTCTCTTCAGCGCCTTCAACCGACTGCACAACAAACACGGCGACGCCATCCCGAAGGTTCTCGAATGCGTAGTAGCACCCAGCAAAGCTGCGGCGCTAGTGTGGATAAATCGAAAGCATGCGAATGGACTCAACGGTGCTGGAACTGAGCACTGGACAGCCATGGCGAAGGCACGAGCAGATGTCGCGCAGGGGATTCCACGGCCGGACCTCGACATCATTGAATTCGTTCTCACGGACCCATCTCTGGATAGCGAGATACGAAGCGAGCTCGAAGGCGCCTCGTTCAACCTCACCACACTGCAACGGCTCGCCACGACGCGCGAATTGCAGCAAGCCACTGATCTATCGTTAGCCTCGGGCAAGCTGTCGTCGGGAGCCAATAAAGAGTGGGTGCGCGACGTGTTCACTGACGTAGTTAAAACTATCGCAACGGGCAAACACGGCGATGAGAAGTTCACCGAGAGATTGATTGACTCCGCAGAAAAACGCGGCATATTCATTGCCCAGATCCTCGCCAAACATCCAGCGAAGAAGAAAGCAACAAAGCCCTGGAAGATCGAGGGCGGGAAGCCGGTCGCGGCCACGAAGACCGCACGCCCCCCCGCCATCCGCACTACTCCTTCAACTGACGATCAAGTCAATTTAGTTCCGAAGAAGTTCCGCTTGGAACTACCTGCAGGGAAGATCAACGACATTTTTACAGAGCTGAAAAAACTCGATGTAACCACGTACCGCCACGCTGACTCCGTTCTATTCAGGGTGTTCATCGAACTATCCGTGGACACATATCTTCGCAGCCAGAAGGCTTCGCTCCATGCGTCGAAGAAAGACACACTATTCAATAAGCTAACGCTGGCACTCCAGCGGCTCGAAAGCAGCGGAACTATGACGGACAAGGAGCTCGCGAGCATCAAGACCGAACTTTCCGACAAGAATTCCCTCATCTCTCCAGTGACGCTGAACGCGTACGTACATAGTGAGTGGATGAATCCCGAGCCGCTACGCCTCAAGATTTCTTGGAGCAACATCCAACTAACGATGGAGCGAATGTGGGGGGCTGTTCGCCAGGCTGGCCAACCTTGAATTCTCCTATTACCATAGGGCCATTGCTTTAGCGAATCGGAACCCTGGCATGCACTTTAATACTCCACTTCGATACCCTGGTGGGAAGGGAAAATTAACGCCCTTCATCAAGCTGGCGTTTGAAGCGAATGACCTGCTGGACGGTCACTACGTCGAACCCTATGCTGGAGGGTCTGCGGTCGCGATCAATCTGCTTTTGCACGGGTACGCATCGCGTATTCATCTGAACGATCTCAATCGGTCAGTACATGCGTTCTGGCACTCGGTCTTGAATCGAACTGAAGACCTGTGCCGTTTGATACGAGACACGCCGGTCACGATGGAAGAATGGTTTCGTCAGAAATCGGTCCAGCAATTGCCAGCCACCGCAACGGACAAGCTCTCCCTCGGCTTTTCCACTTTCTTTCTCAATCGCACTAATCGATCCGGGATCATCCTCGCAGGTGTAATCGGCGGCAAAGCGCAGACGGGCCACTGGAAGCTAGATGCTCGATTCAACAGGGAAGACCTGATCCGACGTGTCGAACAGATCGCCATGTACAAGAAGAGAATCAGGCTCTACAACCTTGATGCTGCCGATCTCATCAAAACCGTGTTGCCTGAACTTCCGAAGAAGACGCTCGTCTATCTCGACCCGCCTTATTACGTCAAAGGCCAAGGACTGTACGAGAATCACTATACCCACGCCGATCATCAAGCTATTGCAAAACTGGTGAAACGCAGCCTAAAGCTGCCTTGGATCGTTTCATATGACCATGCCCCGGAGATCGTCGATATGTATCGGGGGTGCCCCACGATATCGTACGGAATCAATTATTCCGCGCAGGACCGATACAAAGGCGCCGAGGTCATGTTCTTTAGCAAAAACTTCTTGATCCCGGACGTAGCAAATCCCGCCGCCGCCAAAGTCGCCTAGCGTCTGCCAGCCATCAAGTTCATTGCTCCGAAGAGCTGGCCGCCAAGCCAATCGGCGGACAACCTCGCACCGCTGGGTCCAAGACCCCGTCGAACAAAATACGCCACCGTGCTGCGTCATTTTGCGTCGGACCTAGCGGACGCCATCGGCCCCGTCGCGCGGCGCCGCGATGGGCTGGCGCGCCGACGCACTATTGAGTCAAAACCGCGCTATTTAGCGAGCAGGCGTGGTGGGGGGATGACCGCGCGCCAGGGGGGTGAAATCGCCGTGATACTGTGTATCCATACAGTCTTTTGGAGGCCACCATGTCCTCTTTTGATCCGCCGCCTCGCCCCCCCCTCAGTGCGGCCCGTATCCGGGCGCTGTACGAGCGCAATCCGACGCTTGAGGCCCAGGCCCTCGCCTGGGAGATCTGGCGCCTACAGCGGCTTCTGGTGGCCGTGGTCGATGGCGCGCAGCGGGCCGTCCGCCACCCCCGGCGCCCTGAAGTCGTTCGAGGCGTAGCCGACGCCCTGGACTTGGTGCATGGCGAGCCCTGCCTCGCCGAAGCCACGCCTATCGAGCCGGGCGCCAGGCGCAACGGTCCACGCTCCCATCAGCCCCACGGTAAGGACGCAAAAAACCCCGCGCAAGGCGGGGTCCATGAGGGTGCGCGAGTGGTGTGCTATGCGGCGCTCTCGCCCGTCTCCACGACGTAAGGTTTGAACCGGAATGCGTCGACACCGAGCCATGCGTTGATCGTCGTGAACACGCCCTGCAGCGGCTCGATTTCATTGCGCGCGAAGACATGTGCGGCTGGCAGCACGGCGCCGAATCCGCCCGTATTGCCTGGCACGATGCCCATGAGCTGCGGCGGCACGCGGTGCGCAGCCAGGATGTCGTCGCGCGTCACGTTCTTGATGTTGAAGAAGTCGTCGCGGGCCGCAACCTCGCTGATTGGGATGACCTGCACGCCATCCTTTTTGCCGGCCGGCGCGTAGAGGAACAGGTTCCGGAAGTTCCCCGGCCCCTTGGCCGCGCGCATCGCTTCGCGCACCTTGTCGATATCCTCGGTGCTGCTGGCCGCGTCGGACATGTAGAGGATGAACCCGGCGTGGCTCCCGTTGTTGTAGTAGCGGCGCCGAAAGAGCGTGGCCGATTCGTTCAGCCACGCCGATTGCAGGGTGCTCAGGTATTCCGGCAAGCCATACACTTCCTGGTTAATGTCGGGCTCTTTCAGGTGGAACACCGATCCGCCTTCAAACTCGTGTTCATCGGCCACGCCCGGCACGAAATAGAACTGCCCATCCTCTTTGCCCACACGCGTGTATTTTGCCGGCGCGTTGCGCAGCGACAGCACCCGGCCAGTCATGCTGGTGCGCCGCTCGACGTAGGCGTTGCCAAAGGTCTGATAGTTCACCGCCAGTTCCTTGACCAGCATGGGCGTCACCAGCCGATGCGGTATCAGCGTGGACGCGAGCACGTTGGCCTTGAAATAGATCGCGGAGCTATGGTGCGTGCTCGCGCGAAAGGACTTCGCCAGGCCATGGAAGCTGATGGGTGGCTCATACCACCGGCCGTTATCCAAGCACTCGATGTAATCGAGGATGTCGCGCCGGTCCAGGACCGGAATCGGGTCGCCGAAGCTGAAAGCCTCGACGCCCGCAGCGTTGCCCGCGCCGGCCGGCGCCGAGGCCTGGAGGAGCGGCGCGCCGCGAACGTCAACAAGATGGGTCATTCGTATATCTCCACAAGGCTACGGTTTTCGGCCGTGGCGCCTTCCAAGGGTTCATAGTCCAGTGCGTGCATGCAGGCCCATGCCAGGTCCGCATGCCCGGTGTCCTGCGCGCGACCCGCGTCATACGTCACCTGGCGCCCGCTGGCCGTGAGCGTCTTGCGTATCGCCATGAAGGACTGCGCCAGGTCCGTCCAGCCGGCGTCCCATTCCAGGCGGCGATTGCGCATCACGTCGCCCGCCTTAAGCACCAGGCGTGTCTTGACCTCCGGCGAGTACGTGATCTGCCGCGCGGCCGGGAAAAATTGCTTCACGATTTGGTAGACGCCCTGCCCCATGCCGGTCGCGTCGATGGCAATGTCGATGACGTTGTATTGCTGGGTCAATTCCTTGATGCGCTCGGCCTGCTTTGCGAAGTCCATCCCGCGCCATTGGTGCCGGTCCAGCACCCGGAACTTGCCGCCGGGCGTGCGCGGCAGCGCGAGGACCACGCAGCCGGCCGAATCGCCCGATAGCGACGGGTCATAGCCGATGGCGACGGGGTAGTAGCCGTAGCGGCGCACCGCGAAATACTGCACGTCCACCCAATCCACCATGGCATCGACCATGCAGGGCTGCAGCATCGCCAGCGGGAACACGGACGCGGTGTCGTCGATGAACTTGCACATGAGCAGGTTCTCGAACTGGTCCGGGCTGTATTCGTAGTTGCGCAGCTCGTCGATGTCGAACAGGTTGCAGCCGCCCGCCTCCGCGTCCAGGATGGTGACGATCTGCCGCCATACCTTGTCCGCGCAGAGCAGGCCGCCTTTCAACATCGCATGCGACACGTCAATGTTCGCCTGCTCCCGCTTACCGCGGCGCTTGTTGAACTGGTCGCCCGACCAGAGCGGGTAGGCCTCGTGGGAAATGCTCGACGGCGTGGAGAAGTACGTCTTGCGCCACTGCTTATGCAGCGCCATGCCGCTGGCGACCTTGTTCAGCTCGCCGAACTTCGGCACCCAGAAGAATTCGTCGAAATAGAAATTGCCGTGATAGCTCTGCGCGGTGCGCGCGTTGGTGCCCAGGAAGTACAGGTGCGCCCCATTGGGCAAGACGATAGGATCGCCCTTCAGGTCCACATCCGCCGCGTCCCGACAGAACTGGATGATGTACTGCTTGAAAACGTGCGCCTGGGCCTTGGAGGCCGACAGGAATATCTGATTGCGCCCCGTCGTCATGGCGTCGATGAACGCCTCCCGCGCGAAATACCAGGTCGCGCCGATCTGCCGGGATTTCAGGATCATGCGCGTACGCTGATCGCCCGCCCGGTACCAGGCCTTCTGGTAGCCGAATAGCGAATCATTGAAAGCCGCGAGGAGCTTTGCCGCCTGCTCGTCGCTGATCGCGTTGCGTTCGGGCCGGCGCTTAGGGGCGGCGTTGCGCCGCTCCAGGTTCGGGTTCAGCTCCGCCTCGGTGCCGCCGCTATCGAAGCGACGAACACGGGCCGTGCGTTCGAGCTGCCGGCCCAGAAGGTCGATTTCCTTGAAGTCGCGTCCGTCCTTTTCCGTCTTGGCGATCAATACCGCCAAGCGGGTTTCGAGCGCGTTCTCGACCTTCTCCACGGGCGACGCCGCGTCCCATTTGTCGCGGGTCTTCCAGCTATGCACGGTCGTGCGCTTCTCGCCCAGGTGACGGGCAATAGACGACACGCGCCAACCCATCCAGTACAGGTTACGCGCGGCGCGTCGAGGATCGATATCGGGAGCCATTTCCAACATAGCCGTCAGCGTGCCCGACATTTCCGCGCGCGCGCGTGGCCTCGCCTTGTCATTGGCCCAGGAACAACCTCAAGCGATTGAGCGCGATGTTTGCCCGGTCCACCATGACCGCACCCTTACCGAACCCCCGACCATCCACCACCTACAGGCAAACATCATGAAATGGTTTACCGTCGCCAAGGAAGGCCAAACCACGGACGGCCGCAAGATTCTGCGTGCCTGGCTGGAGCAAATCGCCGAGACCTTCAACCGCCAGACGTACGGCGCGCGCGTCTGGCTTGAACACCTGCGTGGCACGCTGCCCGACAGCCCGTTCAAGGCCTACGGCGACGTGACGGCCGTGCGCACCCAGGAAGGTGACGACGGCAAACTGATATTGCAGGCGCAGATCGATCCGACGCCGGCACTCATCGCCATGAACAAGGATCGCCAGAAGATCTACACCTCCATCGAGGTCGATCCCAATTTCGCGGAAACTGGCAAGGCCTATCTCCTCGGCCTCGGCGTCACCGATACGCCCGCGAGCCTGGGCACCGACGCGCTGGCGTTCTGCGCCCAGCACCCGGAGGAAGTGCATCCTTTCAAGAGCCGCAAGCACAACCCGAACACGGTATTCACGTCGGCCATTCCGGTGGAATTCGATTTCTCCGACGATGAAGCGGACCGCGACGCCGGTCTGCTCGCCAAGATCACGGAAATGTTCAAGGCGATGACTGCGAAGAGCCAGCCGGAGAAACTCTCCGAACTCGCTCAGGCCTTCACCGCTTTCGGGGAGGCCTATGCCAAGACGCAGAAGGACCACGCCGACGCGCTCGAAGCGCTCGTGGCCAAGGTCAACGGCATGGGAGCGGGCTTTGTCACCGCCGAGCAATTCAAGGCCCTGACCGACAAGCTCGACCTCACCGACCGCACCCCCGGCACGCGCTCACCCGCCAAGGGCGGCGACGGCCTGGTGCGTACCGACTGCTGATTTCAGCGTCCCCACTCCCATACAGCGACCCGACACCCTTAGCACGGAGCCAACATGCGCAACACCACCCGCAAACTCTACAACGCCTACCTGTCGCAGGTCGCGGCGTTGAATGGCGTCGAGAACGCCACGCAGTCCTTTAGCGTCGAACCGTCCGTCCAACAGACGATGGAAACGAAGATCCAGGAAAGCTCCAGCTTCCTGCAGCGGATCAACATGCCACTCGTCCAGGACCAGAAGGGCGACAAGATCGGCCTGGGCGTATCGGGCCCGTCCGCGAGCCGCACCAACACGGATACCAAGGATCGCCAGACGCGCGACCTGACCGCCATGGATTCCAATGGCTACGAGTGCGTGCAGACCAACTTCGACACGCACATCAAGTATGCCCAGCT
The DNA here is from genome assembly GCF_057362025.1 of Bordetella sp. Lineage (NCBI taxonomy): Bacteria > Pseudomonadati > Pseudomonadota > Betaproteobacteria > Burkholderiales > Alcaligenaceae > Bordetella > Bordetella sp. The sequence continues at coordinate 78,111 of NZ_JBMQQZ010000105.1, forward strand.
CGACCAATGGGCACGATTCCCGGATTTCCAGATCCGCGTGCGCAACAACGTCATTCAGCGCCAGGCGCTGGACCGGATCATGATCGGCTTTAACGGCGTGTCGGTGGCCTCCGACACCGATATCGCCACCAATCCGCTGCTGCAAGACGTGAACAAAGGCTGGTTGCAGAAGCTGCGCGAGCGCGCGGCCGAACGGGTCCTGAACGCGGGCGCAGGCGGCGGCACG
>NZ_JBMQQZ010000106.1:0-13783 GCF_057362025.1 Bordetella sp.
CTTCATTCCCGTGCTGGGATTGCTGGACGACATCATCCTGGTTCCGATCCTGATCGCGGCGACGATACGCGCCCTGCCCGCGCCGGTGCGGACGGACAGCCGCGAACGCGCGCAGGCGTGGGCCGCGCGCAGGCTGGCTCGCCCGCGCAGCCGCACGGGCGCGATTTTCGTCGTTCTGGTGTGGATAGCGATCGCCGCCGCAATCGCGCTATGGGTGCGCGCCGCCTGGTTCAATCCCGCCGCGGTTGCCGGCGCTTGAACAGGTAGCGGATGACGAAGCCGGGATACGCCAGTACCAGGAACAGGCACAGGCCAATGGCATAAAACTCCCAGCCCTGGGAAAAGCGGTTACCCAGGGTGGACTCGAAGGCGAAGCCCAGTCCGCCGACAACCAGGTACAGGACAAGCAATTCGAGCAGGCGCACCCAGAACGGCTTGACTGCCGGCAGCCCCCCCTTGCGCCAGCGGAACAGCGCAAAGACCCGTTCGCTCAGGAAAGGCAGATTCGCGCAGGCCAGGGCCAGCGCGATCAACAGCCAGATGGCGAGGGTTTGACTCATCAGCCCGGAAGGAGGCGCGTCACGGCGGGCAGGCCCCGCCGTGAACGTTTATCGATTGGGATCAAAGACCCAGGGAGGTCTGGACCGCACGCACGCACGCCGCCATCAGGCCGCCGGGCAGCAGGCCCAGCAACAGCAGCAGCGCGCCATTCAGCGACATCAGTCCGCGTTGAACGCAGGAAGCCGACACCGGATGCGCTTCGCCGACCGGGTCGTCGAAATACACGACCTTGACCACGCGCAGGTAGTAGAAAGCGCCGATCAGCGAGAACATGACCGCGATCACTGCGATACCGACGTGGCCCATCTGCACCAGAGGCTGCAGCACGGCCAGCTTGGCATAGAAACCCACCGTGGGCGGCAGGCCCGTCAGCGACACCATCAGCAGCAGCACAATGAAGGCATGCCAAGGGCTGCGCCGGTTCAGTCCCTTCAGGTCGTCGATCGTATCGCACTCGAAACCGTCGCGGGACAGCAGCAGAATCATGCCGAAGCTGCCCAGCGTGGTCAGGACGTAGGTCACCATGTAGAACAGGGCTGCGCCGTAGCCCACCGCGGGCGAGCCGCCGCCGGCCGCCAGTCCCAACAGGACGAAACCCATGTGGGAGATCGTCGAATACGCCAGCATGCGCTTGAAATTGCTTTGCGCGATCGCGGTGATATTGCCCACGGCCAGGGACAGCACGGCCAGGATCAGCAGCATGGGCTGCCAATCCGCGGCCAGCGAATGCATCGCTTCGATCAGCACACGCAGCGTGATGGCGAAGGCGGCCAGCTTGGGCGCGGCGCCCAGCAGCAGCGTGACCGCCGTCGGCGCGCCGTGGTAGACGTCCGGCACCCACATGTGGAAAGGCGCGGCGCCCAGCTTGAAGGCCAGGCCGGCCACGATGAAGACCACACCCAGCACCAGCGGCAGGTTCTGCGCCTTGCCGCCGGCGATGACGGCGGCAATCTCCGCCAGGTCCAGATGGCCGGTTGCGCCATAGATCATCGACATGCCATACAGCAGGAAACCCGAAGCCAGCGCGCCCAGCACGAAGTACTTCATGGCGGCTTCGGTGGCGGTGCTGTCGTCGCGGCGCAGCGCGATCAGCGCGTACAGCGACAGCGACATCAGTTCCAGGCCCAGGTACACCGTGATCAGGTTGCCGGCCGAGATCATCACCATCTGGCCCAGCAGGCCGAACAGCGACAGCACGTACAGCTCGCCGCCGCGCAGCATGTCGCGCGACTGCGAATAGATGCGGCCATAGACCAGCGTGACGAACACGGCGACATAGGAGGCGATCTTCAGCAGGTGCGCCAGGTCGTCGGCGACATACAGGCCGCCGAACCCCCTGCCCTTCACGCCGTCGTGCCACTGCACCAGCGAAACGATGGTTACCGCCACCAGGGTGCCCAGCGTCAACAGGTAGCTTAGCTTGCGCGTGGGGTGGTTGCTGACCGCGTCGATCAGCAGGATGGCCGCGCCCAGAATCAGCAGCAGGATCTCCGGCGTCGCCAATGCGAAATCGAGTGAGGAGTGCATCATTGTCTTGGCTTACAGTTTGGAGATGGCGACGTGTTGCATCAGGGCCTGGACCGACGCGTGCATCACGTCGGTAAAGGGTTTGGGATAGATACCCATGTACAGCACGGTGATCGCCATCAGCCCCAGGATCAGGAATTCACGGCGATTGACGTCGGTGAGCTGCCGCACGTGGTCGTTGGCGATTTCGCCGAAGGCCACCCGCTTGACCATCCACAGCGAGTACGACGCGCCCAGGATCAGTGCGGTGGCCGCGGCCAGGCCGATCCAGAAGTTGTGCTGTACCGCGCCCATGATCACCATGAATTCGCCCACGAAACCGCTGGTGGCGGGCAAGCCGCTGTTGGCCATGGAGAACAGGACGAAGAACGTGACGAAGCGCGGCATGGTGTTGACCACGCCGCCGTAGTCGGCGATGCGCCGGCTGTGCACGCGGTCATACAGCACGCCGATGCACATGAACATGGCGCCCGACACGAAACCGTGCGAAATCATCTGCACGATCGCGCCTTCGACACCCGCGGTGTTGAAGATGAAGAAACCCAGCGTCACGAAGCCCATGTGCGCCACGGACGAATACGCGACCAGCTTCTTCATGTCGTCCTGGACGATGGCGACCAGGCCGATATAGATCACCGCGATCAGCGACAAGGCGATCATCAGCCCGGCCAGGCTGTGCGACGCGTCCGGCGCGATGGGCAGCGAGAACCGCAGGAAACCGTAGGCGCCCAGCTTCAGCATGATGGCCGCCAGCACGATGGAGCCGCCGGTCGGCGCTTCCACGTGGGCATCCGGCAGCCAGGTATGGACCGGCCACATCGGCACCTTCACGGCGAATGCGGCGAGCATGGCGACGAACACCAGCACCTGCGGCGTCATGCCCAGCTTCAGCTGCTGCCATTGCAGGATATCGAACGAACCGCCCGATGCGTTCCACAGGTAAATGAAGGCAACCAGCGTCAGCAGGGAACCGAGCAGCGTATAGAGGAAAAACTTGAACGCCGCATAGACCCGGTTGGGTCCGCCCCATACCCCCACGATGATATACATCGGGATCAGCGTGGCCTCGAAGAACACGTAGAACAGCAGGCCGTCCAGCGCGACGAACACGCCGATCATCAAGCCGGAGAGGATCAGGAAGGCCGCCATGTACTGCGCCAGACGGCTGGTGATGACCTCCCAGCCGGCCAGCACCACGATGACGGTGATGAAGGCGGTCAGCAGGACGAACCACAGCGATATGCCGTCCACGCCCAGGTGGTAGTTGACGTTGAAAGTGCTGATCCAGGGCACGTTCTCGACGAACTGCATGTTCGCCGTCGCGGCGTCGAACCCGGTGTAAAGCGGAATCGTGACCAGCAGACCGGCCACGGCGCCGATCAGCGACAGCCACAGCGTCAGGCCGCGCTTGTTGTCCCCGCCCAGGGCGAGCACCAGCAGGCCGAAGACGATGGGAACAAAGACCGCGAGGGTAAGCCAGGGAAAAGTTTGGGATGCCATCTCGCTAGCCATTTATTGGGGAATCAGCACGAAGAAAGTCACCAAGGCCAGGATGCCGATGATCATGGCGAAGGCATAGTGATAGATGAAGCCGGACTGCAGGTAGCGGCTGACGCCCGCCACCCAGCCCACCAGCCTGGCGCTGCCGTTGATCAGGCCATCGATCAGGCCACGGTCGCCGGCTTGCCACAGGCCCCGGCCCAGGCCGCGGGCGGCACGGGCGATGACCTGTTCGTTGAACCAATCCACGTAGTACTTGTTTTCCAGGATCGCATTGATGCCCGACAGGCTGGACTTGATGGCGGCCGGGACCCTGGGGTTGATCAGGTAGCAATACCAGGCCACCACCGCGCCCGCCACCACCAGCCAGAATGCGCTCGTGGTAAAGGCGTGCAGCCCGAACTCCACCCAGCCATGCCAGTCCTCGGCCAGCTCGTGCATGGCAGGGTGCTGCGGCAGGACGGTAATCGCGCCCTGGAAGTACTTGCCGAACAGCAGCGGATCGATGACCAGCGCGCCGATGATGACCGACGGTATCGCCAGCACGATCAGGGGCAGCGTTACCACCCAGGGCGACTCGTGCGGCGGGCCGCTGTGGCCATGGTCGTCATGGCCGTGGCTGTCCGCCGTACCGTGCACCTGCGCTTCGGCGCCGTGGCTGTCGTCGTGGTGCGCATGGCCGTGCCCGTGGATGTCGAAGCGCTCCTTGCCGTGGAAGACCAGGAAGTAGACGCGGAAGGAATACAGCGAGGTGACGAACACCCCCGCCAGCGTCGCGAAGTGCGCGAACCCGGCGCCCCACACGTGGGCGGCGCCCGCCGCTTCGATGATGTGTTCCTTCGAGTAGAAGCCGGCGAAGAACGGCGTGCCCACCAGGGCCAGGGTACCGATCAGGAACGTGATCCAGGTAATGGGCATGTACTTGCGCAGGCCGCCCATGTTGCGGATGTCCTGGTCATGGTGCATGCCGATGATGACCGAACCCGCACCCAGGAACAGCAGCGCCTTGAAGAAAGCGTGCGTCATCAGGTGGAAAATCCCCAGCTGGTATGCGGACGCGCCCAGCGGGCCCGTCATGTAGCCCAGCAGCGACAGCGTGGACTACGCCACGACGCGCTTGATGTCGTTCTGGATGATGCCCAGGATACCCAGGAACAGCGCGCCGATGGCACCGATGACGATGATGAAGGACAGCGCCGTATCGGAATGCTCGAACAGGGGCGAGAACCGCGCCACCATGAAGATGCCGGCGGTCACCATGGTCGCGGCGTGGATCAGCGCGGAAATCGGCGTCGGGCCTTCCATGGAGTCGGGCAGCCAGGCGTGCAGCGGAACCTGTGCCGACTTGCCCATCGCACCGATGAACAGGCAGATGCACGCGACCGTCAGCAGTTTCCAGTCAGCGCCGGGGAAGCTCATGCCGGCCAGCTTGTCGGCCTGGCTGAACACATCCGAATACTGCATCGAACCGACATAGGCGAACAGCAGGCCGATGCCGAGCACGAAGCCGAAGTCGCCGACGCGGTTGATCAGGAACGCCTTCATGTTGGCGAAGATCGCGGTCGGCCGGGTATACCAGAAGCCGATCAGCAGGTAAGACACCAGGCCCACCGCTTCCCAGCCGAAGAACAGCTGCACCATGTTGTTGGACATGACCAGCATCAGCATGGAGAACGTGAACAGCGAGATATACGCGAAGAAGCGCTGGTAGCCGGGATCGTCCGCCATGTAGCCGATGGTGTAGATATGGACCATCAGCGATACGCTGGTCACCACCACCATCATCAGGGCCGACAGCGGATCGATCAGGAAGCCGATGTTCAGCTGCGTGTTGCCGATCAGGTTCCAGGTGTAGACGTTGCCGTCGTAGGTGTGGCCGGCCAGCACGTCGCCCAGCACCACGAAGGCGCCGATCGTGGAGATCAGCACCCCAAGGATGGTGATCAGGTGCGCGCCGCGCCGCCCGATCGGCTTGCCGAGAAACCCGGTTCCGAACAAACCGGCCAGGATGGCGCCGGCCAGGGGCGCCAGCGCGATGAGCAGGTAAAGATTGGGAGAGCTAGACATTATTATTCCTGGACTCCGTCAGCCCTTCAGGCGATCGAGTTCGTCAACGTTGATCGTGTTCAGGTTGCGGAACAGCAGCACCAGAATCGCCAGGCCGATCGCCGCTTCGGCAGCCGCGACGGTCAGGATGAAGAACACGAAGACCTGTCCGGCCGTATCGCCGGACCAGCTCGAGAAAGCCACGAAGTTCATGTTGACGGCCAGCAGCACGAGCTCGATGGACATCAGCAGGATGATCAGGTTGCGGCGGTTCAGGAAGATGCCGAATATGCCGATGGCGAAGAGGATCGCCCCCAGTATCAGGTAATGGGCCAGCGTCAGCGTCACTTCTGTTCTCCTTGGGACGGAACGGCCGCGGCGGTCCGGGCCTGGGCGCGATCGCTCTGCGCCGGCATGCTCACCAGGCGGAAGCGGTCCTTGGCGCGCACGCGCACGGCTTCCGACGGGTTGTTGTACTTGACGTCGCGGCGGCGGCGCAGAGTCAGCGCGATCGCCGAGACCATGCCCACCAGCAACAGCACGGCACCGACCTCCACCGCGTACACATACTGCGTGTACATGGCGGTACCCAGCGCGCGGGCGTTGTTGTAGTCGCCCGCCATGGCGGCCGGCGCGCCCGCGTCGAACCAGGCCGTTCCCAGCACGAAGGAGATTTCGAGCACGAGGATCAGGCCGATGGCCAGGCCCAGCGGAAGATAGGTTTTCAGGCCGTGGCGCAGGGCCGTCATGCGGATGTCCAGCATCATCACGACGAAGAGGAACAGCACCATCACGGCGCCGACGTACACCAGGACCAGCAGCAGCCCCAGGAATTCCGCGCCCAGCAGCATCCAGAGCATGGCCGCGTTGAAGAAGGCCAGGATCAGGTGCAGCACCGCGGTGACGGGACTGCGTGCCGTGATGACGCGGAATGCCGCCACCACGAGCACGATGGACAGTATGTAGAACAGAACGGTGGTGAAAGTCATGGAGTCGTACCCGGCATCAACGGTAGGGCGCGTCTTCGGCGCGGCGTTGGGCGATTTCCGCCTCGTAGCGGTCGCCGACCGCCAGCAACATGTCCTTCGTGAAGTACAGGTCGCCGCGCTTTTCGCCGTGGTATTCGTGGATATGGGTTTCCACGATGGAATCCACCGGACAGCTTTCTTCGCAGAAACCGCAGAAGATGCACTTGGTCAGGTCGATGTCGTAGCGCGTGGTGCGGCGGCTGCCGTCGTCGCGCACGTCCGACTCGATGGTGATGGCCAGCGCCGGGCACACCGCCTCGCACAGTTTGCAGGCGATGCAGCGCTCTTCCCCGTTGGGGTAGCGGCGCAACGCGTGCAACCCGCGGAAACGCGGCGACGCCGGCGTTTTTTCCACCGGGTAGCGCAAAGTGACCTTGCGCTTGAAGAAATACTTGCCCGTCAGGCGCATGCCCTTGAGCAGTTCGGACAGCAAGAGGCTGCCGAAGAAATCCTTGATCGCTTCCATATCCTGCCTTTTGCCTATCGCTAGCGCCAAATATTCCAGGGCGTCTGCATCCAGATCGCCACCACGAGCAGCCATACGCCGGTCAGCGGAATGAAAATCTTCCAGCCCAGGCGCATGATCTGGTCATAGCGATACCGCGGGAACGAGGCGCGGAACCAGATGAACAGGGACACTACGCAGAAAGTCTTCAGACCCAGCCAGATCCAGCCGGGAACCCAGGTCAGCGGCGCCACGTCGATAGGCGAAGTCCAGCCGCCCAGGAACATGATCGAAGCCAACGCCGACAACAAAATCATGTTGGCGTATTCGCCCAGGAAGAACAGTGCGAAGGCCATGCCGGAATACTCGACCATGTGACCCGCGACGATCTCCGATTCGCCTTCCACCACGTCGAAGGGCGCGCGGTTGGTTTCCGCCACGGCCGACACGACGTAGATCACGAACAGCGGCAGCAACGGCAGCCAGTTCCAGGACAGGAAGGTCAGGCGGTGGTCCGCGAACCAGCCGCGCGTCTGCCCCAGAACGATATCGGTCATGTTCAGGCTGCCCGACACCAGCAGCACCGTCACCAGCACGAAGCCGATCGCCAGTTCATATGACACCATCTGCGCGGACGCCCGCAGCGCGCCCAGGAAAGCGTACTTGGAATTGGACGCCCAACCCGCCACGATGACACCATAGACGCCGACGGACGTGATCGCCATGATGTACAGCAGGCCCGCATTGACGTTGGCCAGCACGATCTGCGGGCCGAAGGGGATCACCGCCCAGGCGGCCAGCGCCGGCATCAGCGTGACTACCGGGGCCAGGATGAACAGGATGCGGTTCGCCTCGGTCGGCACCACCACTTCCTTGGTCAGCAGCTTGAAAACGTCCGCGAACGGCTGCAGCAGGCCGCGGTAGCCCACGCGATTTGGGCCCCTGCGCACGTGCATGAAGCCGATCATCTTGCGTTCCCAGTACGTCAGGTAGGCAACGCACAGGATGATGGGTACCGCGATGATGACGACCTTGACGACCGTCCAGATCACCAGCCAGGGCGTCGCGCCCAGCAAGGCCTGCCCCTGGCTTTCCAAAGTGTTGAGCCATTCCATCAGGCACGCTCCACGCTGATTTCACCGAATGCACCGCCCAGGGCGGCCGTTTGCTCGAAGCCGGCGGAAACCCGCACCGCACGGTCGGCGACCGTCTCGTCCTGCACGGTTTCCAGTTCGACGGCGCCGGTCGCGGTGCGAACGCGCACCGTGATGCCGGCGGTCAGCCCCAGGCCGGCCAGCGTCTGGCCGTTCATGCGCGCCGCGGGCGAACGCGAAGCCGGCGCGGCCTGCAGCGATTCGGCGCGGCGAACGATGGCGTCCGTGCGATAGATCGGCACGTCGGCCACGCGTTCCAGACCGTCGAGGCTCGCACCCAGGCCCGGCGCTGCGTTGATTCGGTTGGACAGGCGCCCTTCCACCCCGCCGGACAGCACGCTGTCGCGCACCGACTCGGACGTTTCATCATCGAAGCCGGCCAGTTGCAGCACATTGCCCAGCACCCGCAGCACCTTCCACGCGGGACGGGTCTGCTGGAACGGGGCCACCGTGCCCTTGAAGCTTTGCGCCAGGCCCTGAGCGTTGACGAACGTACCCGAGGTCTCCGTGAACGGCGCGACGGGCAGCATGACATTGGCCCATGACTCGGCGGCCGAACGGTAAGGCGTCAGCGCTACGACAAACTGCGCATCGCGCAGCGCGGCAACCGCGCGCGCGCCGTTGTCCGCATCCAGCAGCGGTTCGGCATGCAGCACGATGTAGGCCTTGAGCGGATCGGCCAGCATGGCGGCGGCGGTCTTGCCGCCCTTGCCCGGCACGGCACCGGCCAGATAGCCTCCGACCGTGTTGCCGCCGGAGGTCAGGAACCCCAGGCGGGCGCCGGCCATCGTGGCAATGCTTTGCGCGTTGGCGGCGATCGTGCTGGCCTGCGGCGAGGCCACGGCCAGGTTGCCGAGCAGCACGGCGGCCTGGGTGCCGGAGGCCAGGCTGGCCGCGATCACCTTGGCCTGCTCGCCGGGCACCACACCGCCGAATTCGGCGGGAACGGCCTGGCCTTTGGCCTGGGCCAGCGCCACGGCGACTTCCGCCAGCGCACGCGGCAGGGCCGAAGGCGCGACGGTCAGGCGGCCGGTGACGGGCATCAGCGGATCGTCCGCCAGGCTGTCGACCATCAGGATCTGGGTGCCGCGCTTGGCGGCCTGCCGCAAGCGCTGCGCCATCAGGGGATGGTCCTTGCGCAACACCGAACCGACCACCAGCACGCGATCCAGGGTATCCAGGTCGGCTACGGGCATGCCCAGCCACGGAGCGCCTTCGAGCGCGGCGCCGAAGGCGGGATCGGTCTGGCGCAGGCGGAAGTCGATGTTTTCCGAACCCAGCGCGCGGACCACGCGGCCCAGCAGCGCGAATTCCTCCGTGGTGGCGTATTCGGTCGCCAGCGCGCCGATCTGCCCGCCGCCGAAGTTGTCGCGTACGCGGGACAGGCCCTGCGCGACGGCTTGCAGCGCATCCGCCCAGGATGCTTCCCGCCACTCGCCGTCCGCGCCCTTGATCATGGGCGTGGCCAGGCGGTCGTCGGCGTTCAGGCCTTCATACGAGAAACGGTCGCGGTCGCTCAGCCAGCATTCGTTCAGAGCTTCGTTTTCGAAGGGCACCACGCGCAGGACCTGGTCGCCCTTGACCTGCACAACCAGGTTCGCGCCCAGGCTGTCGTGCGGACTGACGGCACGGCGGCGCGCCAGTTCCCAGGTACGAGCGCTGTAGCGGAACGGCTTGGACGTCAGCGCGCCGACCGGGCATAGATCGATCATGTTGCCGGACAGCTCGGATTCGACGGAACGGCCGACGAAGGACGTGATCTCGGAGTGCTCGCCCCGGTTGATCATGCCCAATTCCATCACACCGGCGATTTCCTGCCCGAAACGGACGCAGCGCGTGCAATGGATGCAGCGGCTCATTTCCTCCGCCGAGACCAGCGGGCCCAGGTCCTTGTGGAAGACCACGCGCTTTTCTTCGTGATAGCGCGAGGCCGAGCCGCCGTAGCCGACCGCCAGATCCTGCAGCTGGCATTCGCCGCCCTGGTCGCAGATCGGGCAATCCAGCGGGTGGTTGATCAACAGGAATTCCATGACCGATTTCTGCGCGGCCTTGGCTTTTTCCGAATTGGTGAACACCACCATGCCATTGGTCACGGGCGTGGCGCAAGCCGGCAGCGCCTTGGGCGCTTTCTCGACTTCGACCAGGCACATGCGGCAGTTGGCGGCGATGGAAAGTTTCTTGTGGTAGCAGAAATGCGGCACGTACTGCCCGAGCTTCTGGGCAGCATGCATCACCATGCTGCCCTCGGGCACTTCTACCTTGTTGCCGTCGACGGTTAGTTCAACCATTGTCTGTTCCTGGACCTACAGATAGTGCGGGACCACGCACTTCTTGTGCTCGATGTGGTACGCGAATTCGTCGTGGAAATGCTTCAGGAAACCGCGCACGGGCATGGCCGCGGCATCGCCCAGGGCGCAAATCGTGCGGCCCATGATGTTGCCCGCCACGCTGTCGAGCAGGTCCAGGTCTTCTGGCCTGCCCTCGCCGTGTTCGATGCGGTTGACCATGCGATACAGCCAGCCCGTGCCTTCACGGCACGGCGTGCACTGACCGCAGCTTTCCTCGAAATAGAAATACGAAAGACGCAGCAGGGACTTCACCATGCAGCGGGTGTCATCCATGACGATGACGGCGCCCGAACCCAGCATGGAACCCGCCTTGGCGATCGCGTCGTAATCCATGGTGGTATCCATCATGATGCCCGCCGGCAGCACCGGCGCACTGGAACCGCCCGGGATTACCGCCTTCAGCTGGCGGCCGGCGCGCATGCCGCCGGCCAGCTCGAGCAGCTTGGAAAACGGCGTTCCCATCGGAATCTCGTAATTGCCGGGACGCTCGACGTCGCCGGTAATCGAGAAGATCTTGGTGCCGCCGTTGTTCGGCTTGCCGATTTCCAGGTACTGCTGGCCGCTGTTGCGGATGATCCAGGGTACCGCCGCGAAGGTCTCGGTATTGTTGATGGTGGTGGGCTTGCCGTACAGGCCGAAGCTGGCGGGAAACGGCGGCTTGAAGCGCGGCTGGCCTTTCTTGCCTTCCAGCGATTCCAGCAGCGCGGTTTCCTCGCCGCAGATGTAGGCGCCGTAGCCATGGAAGGCATGCAGCTGGAAGCTGAACTCCGATCCCAGGATACGGTCGCCCAGGAAGCCGGCCGCGCGGGCTTCTTCCAGGGCTTCCTCGAAGCGTTCGTACACTTCGAAGATTTCGCCGTGAATGTAGTTGTAGCCCACCGAAATACCCATGGCATACGCGGCGATGGCCATGCCTTCGATCACGATATGGGGGTTGAAGCGCAGGATATCGCGATCCTTGAACGTGCCGGGCTCGCCCTCGTCCGAATTGCACACCAGGTACTTCTGGCCCGGGAAAGTGCGGGGCATGAAGCTCCACTTCAGGCCCGTGGGGAAGCCCGCGCCGCCACGGCCGCGCAGTCCCGAAGCCTTGACTTCCGCGATGACTTCCTCGGGCTTCATGCCGGTGGTCAGGATCTTGCGCAGCGCCTCGTAGCCGCCGCGCTTGACGTACTCTTCCAGGCGCCAGTTGGCGCCGTCCAGGTCGGCGAGGATCTGCGGCTGGATGTGGCGGCCGTGCAGGCACATCGACTGCGACAGGTCGCGCAGCGGGTTGGGATCCAGCCCCTGGGCGAACTGGCGGTACAGGTCCGGCGCATTCATGCCGTTTCTCCTTGCGCGCGCAGGGCATCGATCAGCTCGTCCAGCCGAGCCTCGGTCATGCGTACACACATATGCTTGTTGTTCACGATCACCACCGGCGAATCGCCGCAGGCGCCCATGCATTCGCCTTCGACCAGCGTGAACATGCCGTCCGCGCTGGTGCCGCGGTAGTCGACACCGAGCTTGCGCTTCAGGTAGTCACCCGCCTTTTCACCGTCGCGCAGCGCGCACGGCAGGTTGGTACAGACCGAGATCTTGTGCTTGCCGGTGCGCGTCACGTTGAACATGTTGTAGAACGTGGCGACTTCCTGGACCGCGATGGGCGGCACCCCCAGATAGGTGGCGACGTCTTCGATGATCTCGGTCGAGAGCCAGCCCTTCTCGTCCTGCGCGATCGCCAGCGCGGCCATGATGGCCGACTGCTTCTGGTCGGCCGGGAACTTCGTGAGCTCCCGGTCGATTTTCTGGTAAGCCTGTTCGGAAAGCAGCATAGTTTGAATCCGGAATATGCAAGAGGCCCCTACGGGTCTTCTTCGAGGTCGTGCGCGTTCCCTAGCGGTCGATTTCGCCGAACACGATGTCCTGCGTCCCGATGACGGTGACGGCGTCGGCGATCATGTGTCCGCGGGTCATTTCATCCAGCGCCTGCAGGTGCGCGAAGCCGGGCGCGCGGATCTTCAGGCGATACGGCTTGTTCGCGCCGTCCGACACCATGTAGATGCCGAATTCGCCCTTGGGATGCTCGACCGACGCATAGGATTCGCCGGGCGGCACATGGAAACCTTCGGTGAAGAGCTTGAAATGGTGGATGAGCTCTTCCATGTTGGTTTTCATGGCGGCACGCTTGGGCGGCGCGACCTTGTGGTTGTCGATCATCACCGGGCCGGGGTTGTTGCGCAGCCATTCCACGCACTGGCGGATGATGCGGTTGCTCTGGCGCATTTCGGCGACACGCACCAGGTAGCGGTCGTAGCAGTCGCCATTCACGCCGACCGGCACGTCGAAATCGAGCAGGTCGTAGACTTCGTAGGGCTGGGTCTTGCGCAGATCCCAGGCCACGCCGGAACCGCGCAGCATCGGGCCGGTAAAGCCCAGGGCCTTGGCGCGTTCCGGCGAGACGACGCCGATGCCCACCAGGCGCTGCTTCCAGATGCGGTTGTCCGTCAGCAGCGTTTCGTATTCGTCCACGCAGGCGGGGAAGCGGTTGGTGAAGTCCTCGATGAAATCCAGCATCGAGCCGGACCGCGCGTCGTTCATGGCGCGCACTTCCTTCTCGCCGCGATACTTGCTGGAGCCTCCGTACTGCGGCATGGCATCCGGCAGGTCGCGATACACGCCGCCCGGGCGGTAGTAAGCGGCATGCATGCGCGCCCCGGATACCGCTTCGTAGCAATCCATCAGGTCTTCGCGTTCACGGAAGGCGTACAGGAAGACCGCCATCGCGCCCACGTCCAGCGCGTGCGAACCCAGCGACATCAGGTGGTTCAGGATCCGCGTGATTTCGTCGAACATGACGCGGATGTACTGCGCACGCAGCGGCGCTTCGATGCCCAGCAGCTTTTCGATGGCCATGACATAGGCGTGCTCGTTGCACATCATGGACACGTAGTCCAGCCGATCCATGTAGGGCAGCGCCTGGATGAAGGTCTTGTGTTCGGCCAGTTTTTCGGTGGCGCGGTGCAGCAGCCCGATGTGCGGGTCGGCGCGCTGGATCACCTCGCCGTCCAGTTCGAGCACCAGCCGCAGCACACCCTGCGCGGCCGGGTGCTGGGGACCGAAGTTCAGGGTGTAGTTCTTGATTTCAGCCATGATCAGCGACCGGCTCCATAGGTATCTTCGCGCACGACGCGC